>JBLMXA010000220.1:0-7690 GCA_050257515.1 Acidobacteriota bacterium
GCGTCCTGGTTGCGTGAGTGACGCCTTCGCCCGCAGAAGCCCTGGTACGTCTAGCTCGCGATCGACACGAGCGATCGAACGGTCTCGATCACGTTCAGCCACGACACCGACACGCGCTTCCACCTCAACGTGTATCCCGACGAGTGGGGCGTGTTCTTCTGCCACGGAAGTCGCGCGTCGTGGATCCGCGTGACCGACCAGCCGTTCGTTCACGGCCGCGACGATCACGCGCTGCTCGGCGAGCTTCCCGAGCTGCACCAGATCGGCCACCTGCTGCGCTCGCTCGAGGAGCGCTATGGCCTGCAGTTCCGGCGCGAGCAGGCGCTCGTGCGCACGAACTTCGGCGCGGGACAGAAGGCGGTCCGCGACTGGCTCGGCTCGCTCTGATCGGCGAGCTAGCCGATCTCCTCGGCGTACGTCATCACCAGGTACATCACCGCTTCGCCTCTGCCCGGGTTGCGGTACGCGTGCGGCGTGTCCGCCTCGAACAGGATCGAATCTCCCGCGTCGAGCCGATGGGTATCGCCCGCGACGTCGATCTCGACCGTCCCTTGCGTCACGACCAGGTTCTCCGTCGTGCCCGGCGGGTGCGCGTCGGCGTCCTCGACGCTGCCGCCGGTGAGCCGCAGCTCGTAGAACTCGACGCGCCTCGGCTCGTCGAACGGGAACAGTGCGCGCGAGCTGAAGCTGCGATCCTTGCTCGTCAGGATCTTCGATTCGTTCGCGCGCAGCACGAGCGCGCCGCTCTGCGTGCGGGCGCTGATCAGCGCCGAGAACGTCACCTCGAGCGCACGCGCGATCTTCCACAGCACGTTGATCGTCGGCGCGCTCTGGCCGAGCTCGATCTGGCCGAGCATCGCGCGCGACACGCCCGAGATCTGCGCGAGCCGCTCGAGCGACAGCCCGCGCCGCGTGCGCAGCCGGCGCAGGTTGGCGCCGACGACCGGCGCGAGGTCCGTCTGCTCCTGCGTCGCGGGCACTGGAACCGGCACGGGATCCTCGCTGCGCACAGCCTTCTCGGCACGTTGGCTCGCCACGTTCTTGCCGCCGTTCTTCTTTTTCACCAGACCCAAACCGGGACCCAGTATACCCACACGACCGCGGGCACCGGGTTGGTCTGGGGGCGTGGCGACGGCGCACGCCGGCGACGGTAGTCCGTCAGGCTGACGACGTTGCTCATGTACGGATCTATATCCGCTAAAGCGGAGACGATCAATCTGTTTTCACGGACGATCTGCCAACAACCTGGAACTACGGACTTCCGTGCGCGATCGAGCCCGGACTCCCGTACGCCGATTCGCCGTGCAACGCGCCGTCGAGGCCGTCGTGCTCGGTCTCCGCGTCGACCCGGATGCCGATCGTCAGGTCGAGGACCTTGAGCAACACGAACGTGACGACCGCCGCCCACGCGCCGGCGGCGCCGACCGCGATCGCCTGCTTGCCGAGCAAGGACAGCCCGCCACCGACGTCGTTGTTGAGCGCCGCGCGCGCGCAGAGGCCGGTGAGCAGCGCGCCGGTCGCGCCGCCGACGCCGTGCACGCCGAACGCGTCGAGCGCGTCGTCGTAGCCGAGCTTGCCCTTGAGCAGCACCGCGCCGTAGCAGATCGCACCCGCGGCGACGCCGATGCCGAGCGCTGCGACCGGCGACACGAAGCCCGCCGCGGGCGTGATCGCGACGAGCCCGGCGACGAGCCCCGACGCGACCCCGAGCATCGTGAACTTCTTGATCCGCGAGCCCTCGACGATCGTCCACGTCACCGCGCCGGCGGCCGCCGCGAGGTGCGTGTTGAGCAGCGCGAGCGCGGCGGTGCCGTCGCAGTGCGCCGCCGAGCCGCCGTTGAAGCCGAACCAGCCGAACCACAACAGGCCGGCGCCGATCACTGTCATCGTCAGGTCGTGCGGCGGATGGCGCACCGCCGGGTAGCCCTTGCGCTTGCCGATCACGAGCGCGACGACGAGCGCCGAGATGCCCGACGACAGGTGGACGACGGTGCCGCCGGCGAAGTCGATCGCGCCCAGCTTCGCGAGCCAGCCGCCCGGTCCCCACGTCCAGTGCGCGATCGGGTCGTAGACGAGCGTCGTCCACGCGAGCGTGAACACGACGTACGCGCTGAACTTGAACCGCTCGGCGTACGCGCCGGAGATCAGCGCCGGCGTGATCACCGCGAACATGCACTGGTACGCGATGAACGCGAGCGCCGGCACGCTGTCGTGCGCGGTCGTCTGATCGATGCCGGACAGCCCGACGAAGTCGAAGCCGCCGACGATGCCGTGCCAGCTCGTGCCGAACGCCAGCGAGTAGCCGATCACCGCCCACTGCACGCTGACGAGCCCGAGCGCGAAGAAGCTGTGCATGAACGTCGACAGCACGTTCTTGCCCTGGACCATGCCGCCGTAGAACAGCGCGAGGCCGGGCGTCATCAGCATGACGAGCCCGGCGGAGACCAGGAGCCACGCGGTATCGCCGGAATTCATCCGGCGCAGTGTGGCAGGCGAATGTTTCCGGCTCGTATCGGCCGTGAAAAATCACTTCGTGCCGAACAGGCGGTCGCCGGCGTCGCCGAGGCCGGGGACGATGTAGCTCTTCTCGTTGAGCTTGTCGTCGACCGCGGCGGTGTACACGGGGATATCCGGATGCACCGCGTGGAACGCGCGGATGCCCTCGGGGCAGGTCAGCAAGCAGACGAACTTGATCGACCGCGGCCGAGACTCCTTCAGCCGGCTGATCGCGGCGACCGCGGAGTTGCCGGTCGCGAGCATCGGGTCGACGACGATGCAGTCGCGGTCGTGCATGTTGTCGGGCACCTTGTAGAAGTACTCGACCGCCTGCATCGTCTTGTGATCGCGATAGAGGCCGATGTGGCCGACGCGCGCCGACGGCAGGATGTCGAGCATGCCGTCGAGGATGCCGTTGCCCGCGCGGAGGATCGAGATCAGCACGATCTTCTTGCCGTCGAGCACCGGAGCCATCGTGGTCGCGATCGGGGTCTCGACCTTGACCTTCGTGGTCGGCATCTCGCGGCACACCTCGTAGGCGAGCAGCATGCTGATCTCGCGCAGCAGGTTGCGGAACGTGCTCGTGCTGGTCTCCTTGGACCGCATCAGCGTCAGCTTGTGCTGCACGAGCGGGTGATCGATGACGTGAACTCGGCCGGCCATGACGGCGGCGGTTGTATCAGAATCAGCGCTGCGCCGTGACGTGCGTCGGCGAGGCCGCCACACAGGCCGTCTTCACCGTGTTCAGCGACACGATGCCGGCGCCGACGATGGCGATCGCGAACAGCACGTCACGGACGCGAGTCTTGCGCTGGCGGGTCGCGATGTTATCGAGGCGGTTCGTGGTCGTCATGCCTGTCGCTATATCAAGTGCGATGCCAGGCTAAACGCAGCTGATTTCGATGACTTGCCTGCGGCGTCGCGGGAGCAGCGACAGTCGCGGCACTGTCGCAGGGCAGGTCGCAGAGCAACGCCCCACGCGGCGTTCTAGTTCGTCTTCGGCGGCCGCTCGCCGCCGAGCTTCTGGTACTTGACGACGAACGAGCGGCGCACGAGCCACAGGATGCCCATGCCGCCGAACGCGCCGGCGTACGCGATGCGCATCGGCCAGGTCCGCGGCGGATGGCCCCAGTTGAGGATCATGAGGACGATGGCCGCGAGCATGAACAGCGACCACACGCCCTGGATGTTGCGGATCTTGCGCTGCAGGGCGGCGAGCTGGGCTTCGTTCGTCATCCGCCTCCAGCGTAGCGCTAGGTCTCGTCGTGCACCACGTCGACGAGCAGCGGATACTTCGCGGTGCCGGTCAGCGTCGCGGCGACCGCGCCATCGCGAAAGCCGTGCTCGTGCACGTCCTGCGCGGCGGGCTCGATCCGCACGCTGCCGACGATCCGGATCCGCATGCCGGGCTCGAGGACGCGCTCCTCGAACGTCTCGCCGCGCTCGATGGGGGCGTGGAGCAGCGCCGCCTCCGGCGCATCGACGCGCGCGCGGCCGGTCGCATCCGTCACGTAGAACGGCACCATGCGGCGGCGCACGCGCGCGTGCCACTCGACGAGCTCGTACGCGACGCACTGCCGGCGCGACAGGATCGACGTCAGCGCCTCGCGATCGATCTCGACCGTGCCGACGATGCACGCGAGCTTGCCGTCGACGAGCTCGCGGATCGGCGACACGCGCGCCGAGTGCAGCACGCGGCGCGTGCGGCGGAGGCCACGCCGCTTGACGCGCATCTCGGAGTGACCGATCGCGATCGCGAACGGCACCGCCGCGAGCAGCCCGAGCACGATCAGCGGTGCGAGCTCCACGCTCCAAGATCTGGCATGAAATCCCGGCGCGTGCAGTTCACGGCGTGATGCCGGCGAGCTGCGCCTGGAACGTGATCTGGATCCGGGCGGTCTCGGCGAGCAGGCCGAAGTCGATGTGCGCCATCGTGTCGTCGCCGAGGTTGTCGAAGTGCGGGTTCTGGTCGGCGCTCCACTCCTCGATCACGTACGCCGGGATGCCGGCCTGCCAGAACGCGTAGTGATCGGTGTCGCCCGAGCCGTCGCAGAGCGGCGTCGGCTGCAGCGCCGAGCCGTGGCGGTCGGCGACCGCGGCGAGGCCGTCGGCGAGCGAGGGGAAGTCCCAGTGGTTGGAGTCGCCGCTGCAGCTGATCAGCTCGAACGTCGTGTCGGGATCCGGCGTGTCGTCCGTGCACAGGCCGTCGCTCCAGCAGCTCCAGCCGGTCTGATCGTTGTCGGACGCGACGAGGATCTGGAACCGCTGCAGCGCCGCCTGCTTCTGGAGATAGGCGACGTACGCCTGATCGCCGGCGAGGTCGTCGCTGATCTCCTCGTAGTCGGCGGCGACGAACCGCACGGTGTTCGCGCGATCGGTGATCTGCGCGAAGATGCGCGCGGCCTCGAGCTGCATCGCGAGGCCCGAGCCATCGTCGTCGGCGCCGGGGTTGGCCCGCTCGCTGCCGGCGACGCCGACGGTGTCGTAGTGGACGACGATCACGACCGAGTCCGGCGAGCGGCCGGGCAGCACGGCCTCGAGATCGTGGCCGGTCGTCTCGCCGGCGAGCGCCGACGACACCGGGAACGTCACCTCGGACACGTCGGCGCCGAGCGACGTCATGTACGCGGTCCAGTACGCGCGGAACCGCTGCTTGGCGAGCGGCGACCACCGGTTCGTGATGCTGTACGTGGCGCCGTCGACCGAGACCTGCGCCTCGCCGGTGAGCTCGGCGAGCCGCGCGCCGAGCTCGCGCGCGTCGACGCGATCCCAGATCGACGAGCTCTGCGGATCGCCGGTCGGCAGCGAGCCGGGATCGGTGTTCGACGTGGCGGACGGGCCGCAGGCGGCGACGCACAGGGCGAGCGCGAGCTTCATGCGCCACGGCCACAGCAAGCCGCGCGCCGCGGCTAAGTGCGCGAGGGCGCGCGGGCGCTGCCCGGCGGCGTGTCTACCCCGGGAGTCAGGGCGCGCTTCGCCTGGTGGACGTCGATCAGCGCGACGACGCCGAGCAGCACGACCTGGGCTGCCGCGGCACCGAAGTAGATCGCGCGGTAGCTCCACGTCTTGACGACCGGCACCAGCACGTAGGACGCGACCAGCTGCGAGCAGTTCATCAGCGACGTGTAGAACGCGAACTGCGTCGTCGCCGTCGGCTTCGTCGTCGTGTCCATGCACACCGTGAACAGCGCGACGATCATCGTCGACTGCGAGAACGGCTCGAGCACGAACAGCGGGTAGCTCACCCACCGGCTCGCCCACCAGGGATACGCGAGCGCCCACCCGAGCCACACGGTGCCGAGCAGCACGACGCCGAGCGCGGCGAGCCGGCGATGGCCGAGCTTGTCGGCGACGAACCCGGCGAGCAGCGACCCGGTGAAGCCGGCGGCGAGGCCGATGCCGGCGAGCTTGCTGTACTCGTGATCGTCCCAGTGGAGGTCCTGCGTGAACAGCACCGGCGATAGCGAGGCGAGCACGCCGCCGCCGAGGTTGATGCACAGCATCGCGAGCCCGGCGACGAGCACCGCCGGCACGCGCAGCACGCGGCCGAGCGCGCCGACGATCTCGCCGAGCGGGCGGCGCGGCGGCGGTGTGCCGGCATGCTCGCGCACGAGCAGCGGCACGAGCGTGATCGCGGCGAGCACGGCGCTCAGCACCGCGATCGACGTCTTGATGTCGAGATCGAGCAGGCTGATGCCGGTGCTCGCGACCACGCCGCCGCCGTACTTGAACCCGTACATGAGGCCGTTCGCGCGGCCGCGCTCCGACTCGCTCAGCAGATCGAGCGCCAGCGCGTCGGTCGCGACGTTCTGCATCGCGTTGAAGATCGTGTGGACGAGCATCAGCACGAGCAGCAGGTCGAAGCTGGCGACCAGATCGTCGACGAGCAGCAGCGCGGCGAGCGAGACCGCCATCATGCCCTGCGTGAAGATCAGCCACGGCCGGCGCCGCCCGAGCCGCTCGATCGTGAATGCGTCCATCAGCGGGCCCCACACCCACTTGAACGCGAACGGCAAGACGCTGATCGCGAGCACCGTCGCGGTGCCCGACATCTTCACGCCGCGCGAGCCGAGGTGCGCCGGGATGACGACCGCGGTGAGGCCCCAGCCGATGCCCTGCGCGAAGAACATCGCGCTGAACGTGAACAGCCGCAGTCCGCGGCGCTCGGCCAGGCTCACCGCGCTATAGTAGCCCCGTGCGCGGCGCCCTCGTACTCCTCGTCCTCGCGGCTTGCACGCAGCCGCGCAGCGACACGTGCAAGCGGGTGTGCACGAAGGAGTACGAGTGCATCACGCAGACGAACAGCACGATCCTGTTCGACGAGAAGGAGTGCGTCGCGGCGTGCTCGGTGCTCGAGAGCGATCCCGACAACCTCGCGAAGGTGAAGAAGCACGCCGAGTGTATCGATCGGCACGCAACGTCGTGCGCGCAGCTGCTCGAGTGCGAGTGAGCTAGAGATCCTCGGCGGACTTCAGGATCTGGACGATGAGCTCGCGCCGGATGTGGACGAGGCTCGGCTCCTTGCCGGTGCCGATCGCGACCACGTCGGTGCCCTTTGGCAGCACGGTCTTGCCGTTGACCTCCTCGGCCTTGCCCATGTCGATGATGCACGGCTTGTGTTGCTTGCGCGCCTTCGCGCAGTCGTCGGTGTGCATCGCACGCACATCGGGCGTCCTCGACGGGTCGGCGGCGGCGGTGGTAGCGAGCATCGCGAGCAGCAGCAGGGTGCGCATGCCGCCGAGACACGCGCTGCCGGCGGCGGTTGCTAGTCCTCGCGGCGGTCCGCGAGCTTCCTGCGCTCGGCGCGCCAGCGCTCGAAGTGCCGCTCGATGAGCTCGCGCTCGGCGCGCGCGCGGACGAGCACGGCGCGCGCGTGGTCGACGGCGCCCGATGCACGCGCGAGGTCGTCGGCAAGCCGCGCCAGCTCGCGGCGGCGGCGCGCGACGAAGCGCTCCGCGAGCACGCGGCGCGCGGCGGTCGGCTGCGCGTCGCACGCGGCGATCGCCGAGGCGAGCGCGGCGCGCGCGGCGGCGAGCCGGGCCTCGGCCTCGCTCGCCGAGCCGACGGCGGAGGCCAGCTCGCCGCGGCGAATCGCCTCGTCGCGCGCGCGCACCTCGCGCAGCGGCGCCGGACGATAGCGGTCCTCGTCGGCCATCCACGAGATGTTACACTGCGGCCGAATGCTTCAAGCCGG
>JBLMXA010000221.1:0-4041 GCA_050257515.1 Acidobacteriota bacterium
TCGGCCACGGCGAGGGCATGAGTCTCACGGTCTCCGCCGGGCTCGGGTTCACGGTACGCGACACGAGCAACCAGAACATCGAAGAGGACCAGATCGTCTCCGCGATCGGCAGCTACGCGGCGACGTTCGGGCTCAGCAAGTCCGGTGAATGGATCGCGCTCATGGTGACGCTGCGCTAGGATGATCGCTTGAAGCCACTCTCGCCTACCGACGCGATGTTCCTGTGGCTCGAGGGCCGGCGCCAGCCGATGCACGTCGGCGGCCTGCAGCTCTACACCCCTCCCGAAGGGGCAGGCGACGACTTCGTGATGAAGCTCGTCGAGAGCTGGCGCGAGCACCCGCACGCGCGCCCGCCGTTCGACGAGCGCGCGAAGTTCAAGATCGGTCACTGGTTCTGGGAAGAGGACACCGAGTTCGAGCTCGACTACCACTTCCGCCACTCGGCGCTGCCGCGGCCGGGCCGCATCCGCGAGCTGCTGTCGCTCGTGTCGCGCCTGCACGGCACGCTGATGGATCGCACGCGCCCGCTGTGGGAGTGCAACGTGATCGAGGGCCTCGCCGACGGCCGCGTCGCGCTCTACGTCAAGATCCACCACGCGATGATGGACGGCGTCGCCGCGATGAAGCTGCTGTCGCGCACGCTGTCGCCGGATCAGGCGACGCAGGCGCCGCCGCTGTGGGCGCGCGAGCGGCCGCCGCGCACGCCGCGCGAGCACGAGCCCGAGGAGCACCACCCGGGGCTGCTCGAGCGCGCGCTCGCGAAGACCGCCGAGATCGTGCCGGGCCTCGGTAGCGGCCTGCGCGAGCTCGTGCGCCAGCCGGAGCCCGAGAGTGTCGAGGCGCAGCCGTTCCACGCGCCGCCGACGATGTTCAACGTGCGGATCTCCGGCTCGCGCCGGTTCGCCGCGCAGTCGTACGACCTCGCGAAGGTCAAGGCGATCGGCAGGGCGGCCGGCGCGACCGTCAACGACGTCACGCTCGCGCTGTGCGCGGGCGCGATGCGCCGCTACCTCGAGATGCACGACGCGCTGCCCGACAGGCCGCTGATCGCGATGGTCCCGGTGTCGGTCCGCTCGGCCGACGTCCCGGACGGCGGCAACCAGGTCGCGATCATGCTCGCGAACCTCGCGACGCACGTCGCCGATCCGGTCGAGCGGCTGCACGCGATCGTCGAATCCACCCGCATTGCCAAGGACAGGCTGTCCAAGATGTCCAGGCTCGAGCGGGTCGCGCACGCGGCCGCGATGAGCGCGCCGATGGGCCCGAGCATGGTCACCGGCTACGCGAAGCGGCGGCCGATCTACAACGTCGTGATCTCGAACGTGCCGGGGCCGAGCGAGACGCTCTACCTCGATGGCATGCGGCTCGACGAGACGTATCCGGTCTCGATCCCCGTGGAGTACCTCGCGCTCAACATCACGATCACGAGCTACGCGGGGCGCCTCGGCTTCGGGTACATCGCGTGCCGGAGGTCGGTGCCTGCCCTACAGCGTATGCTCGATCACACCGACGAGTCGCTGCAGGAGCTCGAGCAAGCGCTGCTCTGACGATTTCGTGCGACTTCCTCCGGGGGATCGGATCGTCCCCGCATGGACCTCGCCGAGCAGCTCGCCCGCCTGCGCGCCCAAGCCGATCGCTGCCGGCGCACGGCGATCGCGCTCGACGCGAAGCTGCGCATCCTCGAGCCGGCGCGCCGCGACGTGCACGCGCTGCGCGAGCAGCTGGCCGCGAGCTCGGCGCGGATCGACCGCGCCGTCGATGGCCTGCTCGCCCGCGGACATCTGCCGGCGCGACTGGCGCGGCCCCGGCGATGAGCTAGGATGCGCGCTCCATGCGTATCCTCGTGGTTTCGGGACTGATCCTCGCGCTGGCCGCCGGTTGCCAGCAGGACAAGAGCAAGCTGACCGGGATGGGCTCGGCGATGACGGCGAACGGCTCGAGCTCGAGCGCCGGCTCGGCCGCGACCACGGCGAGCCCGGGCGGGCCGGTGGAAGACATCGACAGCAAGGACATTCTCGCACGCACCGAGACCGCTCCGCAGGTCACCGTCAAGCACGTGCTGATCGGCTGGAAGGATCTGAGCGCGCAGCACGATCCGCGCGCCGCCAAGCGCACGAACGCCGAGGCCGCGGCACTCGCGAAGGAGATCTACGGCAAGCTGAAGGCGAACCCGGACCAGATCGACGAGCTCGTCAAGCAGTACTCCGAGGATCCGGGCTCGCTGAAGGGCGATCCGTACACGGTGAAGGCCGACACGCCGTTCGTGCCCGAGTTCAAGAAGCTCGCGCTCCGGCTCAAGGAGAAGGAGGTCGGCATCGTCAAGACGCAGTTCGGCTACCACGTGATCGAGCGCGTGCTGCCGCCGCCGCCGGATCCGCTCGAGTCCAAGGAGATCCTCGCGCGGCCGCAGGGCGACGGTCCGGTGTACGTGCAGCACATGGTGATCGGCTGGAAGGACGCGCCGCAGAAGCTCCCCGGCAACATCACGCGCACCAAGGCCGACGCCGACAAGCTCGCGCAGGAGGTGCTCGCGAAGATCGCGGCCAAGGAGGACATGACGAAGCTCATCAAGGAGAGCTCCGACGAGCCCGACGCGAAGGACAAGCCGCAGCAGGCGGTCGAGATCGCGAAGACGACGCCGATCCTCGACGAGTTCAAGAGCCTCGCGCTGCGCCTCAACATGGACGAGGCGGGCATGATCAAGACGCCGTTCGGCTGGCTGATCATGAAGCGCGTCGCGCCGCCGCCACCCGATCCGCTGGAGTCGGTGGACATCTTGAAGCGCGAGCCGGCGACCCAGAAGGCGAAGGTCAAGCACATCCTGCTCGGCTGGACCGAGGTGCACGCCGAGGACGAGCGCGGCAAGAAGCGCTCGCGCGCCGACCTCGAGAAGCTCGTCAAGGGCACGGTCGCCAAGCTCAAGGGCGGCGCGAAGATCGAGCCGCTGATGAAGCAGCTGTCGGAGGATCCGGGCTCGGCGCAGAACGGGCAGAGCTACGACGTCACGCCGGACGCCGGCCTCGTGCCGCCGTTCAAGAACCTGTCGCTGCGCCTCAAGGTCGGCGAGGTCGGCGTGGTGAAGACCGAGTTCGGCATTCACATCATCCAGCGCGTCGAGTAGCGCGAGAGACCCGGTCCCGCGTCGAGTGTGGGGCCGCGGGGACCCGACGTCGTGTCCAACCGCGCGAAACGCCGGCGGCACGTCGCTTGCTGTATCGTCGCGCGATGAAATACCTGCTGATTCCGTTCATCGCGTGTTCACTGCTGGCCGGCTGCGGCGGCGGTGGCAGCAACTGCGACAAGCTGGCGAAGAAGCTCTGCGAGGGCAAGGACGCCGCGACCTGCGCGAAGGTCAAGACGTGGCTCGACGGCGAGCTGACCGGCCCCGATCACAAGAAGCTGTCGGAGAGCGAAGCGAGCGAGGGCTGCAAGATGATCCTCGACGACAAGGATGCGCTCGCGGCGTACCAGAAGCAGGCGGCCGACAAGGCCAAGTAGCTCAGTGCTTCACGTCGCGGCAGGAAATCTTCTCCGCCGCGTGTAACCCCTTCGTCTGCTCGTCGGCGATGTCGGCGTAGTGCTTGGCCTCCGGCGAGCCCGGCACGACCGGCACGAGCGGGATCGTCGCGCGCTCCTTGCCGTCGGGGCCGAAGTAGCGCAGCGGCGGGTGCGTGCAGCCGGCGGGGCTGCCCTGCACGCTGACGACGCCGAGCTGGTCGTGCGCGTCGCGATACACGGTCAGCTGCGCGCGCTCGTCGGAGCACTCGGCCTCGCACGCGAGCGCGAACACGCCGGGCACCGCAGCGTGCTCGGGCTCGTGCGCGGGAGGTGGCGACGCGGGCGGCGGCGACGCGGGGGGCGGGGGCGAGCCGCTGCTGCTGCAGGCGACGAGCACGAGGCAGGCGACGCGGAGGAGCACGCGGCGACGCTATCACGGTGACGGTGACGGAGACGGTGACGGTGACGGTGGCGGTGACGGTGACGGTGACGGTGACGGTGACGGTGACGGTGACGGTGACGGTGACGGTGACGGTGACGGTG
>JBLMXA010000222.1:0-3732 GCA_050257515.1 Acidobacteriota bacterium
ACGAGGCGTACGAGATCGAGCTGTCGCCGAGCGGCCAGATCGGCCGCTGCCGGCTGACGAGCGCGTGGCGCCGGACGGTGGCATCGCGGGATGCCAAGGCCGCGGTCGATCTCGTGCAGACCTGCGACGAGTACCAGAAGCTCGTCTCGGCGTCGCCGTCGCGGCCGACGTACCTCGGCGATCTCGAGGCGGTGTCGTGGACGCCGCCGTGCGAGACCGACCACATGCGGTGGACGCTCGACGTCTGGTACTTGCTCGCGTTCGACGGCCGCATCGGCTCGGGCCGCAGCTTCCTCGCCGACCTCGAGACGAAGCAGATCGTCTCGGTGCGCGATTTTTCCGTACGCACCGGCTAGCCGCGCTGCGAAGTCATCCGATTGCCTGATCGGGCAGGGATTGCTTCACTGCCCCGACGATGATGGGGCGCATCGCTGGAGTCGTTCTCTCGATCTGCGTGTGCGCGTGCGGGCCGACCGCGCGCGATCGTGCCGGCGCCGCCGGCGGAGACTGCAGCCCGGGCGACGCCCGCGCCTGCTACACCGGCGCGGCCGACACCGAGGGCGTCGGCACGTGCGGTGGTGGGATGCAGACCTGTACCGCCGCGGGTCAGTGGGGCACGTGCGACGGCGAGGTCACGCCGCGCGGCGAGATCTGCGGCAACGGCGTCGACGACGACTGCGACGGCAAGATCGACGAGGACACCGACCTGGACGGCGACGGCTACACGACGTGCGGCGGCGACTGCTGCGACTCGATCAACGAGTGCGGCAACCCGGCCGAGGTCAACCCCGGCGCGTTCGACGTGCCGGGCGACGGCGTCGACAACGATTGCGACGGCCAGGTCGACAACGTGCAGCTGCTCTGCGACACCGGCCTTCAGTCGAGCTCGAGCAACGCGATGGACTACGCGAAGGCGATGGATCTGTGCCAGACCGCGAGCGCGACCGATCGCCGGTGGGGCGTGCTCGACGCGGCGCTGACGCTGCCCGACGGCACCGGCACGCCGGATCCGAACCAGTACTCGATCCGCCACCACTTCGGCGCGAAGGTCGAGCCGCAGGGCGGCGTGAGCATGGCGCTGATCTCGAGCGGCGCCGCCGCCGGCAAGGGCGACACCGCGCCGGCGTATCACGACTTCGTCAGCTACATCGGCACGAAGTCCTCGGGCTTCCCCGCCGACTTCCTCGCCGCGAACGGCGGCAAGCTGCCGAACGCGCCGGGCTGCCCCGAGCCGCTCACCACCGCCGCGAACGATCCGGTCATGCTGACCCTGCACGTGCGCGTGCCGACGAACGCGCACTCGTTCTCGCTGAAGACGAACTTCTTCTCGTCCGAGTTCCCCGAGTGGACGTGCTCCCAGTACAACGACTTCTTCGTCGTGCTGCTCGACTCGACGTACACCGGCGATCCGGCGAACCCCGCCGACAAGAACCTCGCGATCTACACCGACCTCGCGGGCAAGCAGTACCCGGTCGGCGTCAACCTCGCGGCCGGCGACACCGGCCTGTTCACGCAGTGCCTGAACGGGACGACCGGCTGCGAGGGCACGCCGGGCACGATCACGAGCTGCACCGGCACCGACGAGCTGCTCGCGACCGGCTTCGACGACGCCGCGCCCGGCTCGTGCGACGCCGGGAGCCTCCAGGGCGGGGCGACCGGCTGGCTGACCACGAGCGGCAACGTCGTGCCCGGTGAGGTCATCACCTTGCGCATCGCGATCTGGGACACCAGCGACCACGCGTACGACTCGCTCGCGATCGTCGATGGGTTCCAGTGGTCTGCCGACCCGTCGACGCCGGGGACCGTGATCTTTCGCCGGCCCTGATCGATCCTCGCCGCGGCGCGGCGGACCGCAGCGAACTGCAGTTTGCACATCACGCGCGGCGATCGTGTCAGGTCACGTGATCCGGGCAGGAGATGGCGAATCGCGGGCCCGTGATACACGACGATCATGTCCACTCGCCGTATCCTGCCCGCGCTCCTCGTCGTGATCGCAGCGTGCGGGCCGTCGGTGAACCACGGCGGGGGCGGGGGCGGCGGCGGTGGCGACGGTGGCTCGAACGTCAACCCCGACGATCCGGACGGCGACGGCTTCACCGCCGCGCAGGGCGATTGCTGCCAGGACGCGAGCCAGTGCTCCAACCCCGAGCTCGTCAACCCGGGCGCGTTCGACGTGCCCGGCAACAACGTCGACGACGACTGCGACGGCAAGGTCGACGAGAGCGAGGGACCTTGCGACACGGGGCTCGCGAGCAACTCGAGCGACCCGATGGACTACGCGAAGGCGATCGACCTGTGCCAGACGACCACGATGGCCGATCGCACGTGGGGCGTGCTCGAGGCGAAGCTGCTGCTCGCCGACGGCACCGGCACGCCCGATGGCAAGCAGCACTCGATCCGTCCCGCGTTCGGCTCGACGACGGTGCAGGGCGGCATGTCGTTCGCGGTGCTGTCGAGCGGCGTCGCCGCGGCCACCGGCCAGACGAACCCCAGCCCGGTCGCGTTCGATCCGGGCTACCAGCCCGGCACCGCGAGCAACTTCCCGCAGGACTGGTACGCCGCGAACAACAACACGCTGCCGAACGCGCCGGGCTGCCCGGCGGCCAACCCGCTCGCCGGCGCGAACGATCCGGTGATGCTGCAGCTGAAGGTGCGCGTCCCGACGAACGCGTCGTCGTTCAAGCTGTCGGTCAACTTCATGAGCTCCGAGTTCCCGGAGTACGTGTGCACGCCGTTCAACGACTTCTTCGTCGTGCTGCTCGACTCGTCGTATGCCGGCACGCCCGCGAACCCGGCCGACAAGAACCTCGCGTTCTACACGTCGCCGTCGATGATGAACTATCCGGTCGGCGTCAACCTCGCGAACGGCAACACCGGCCTGTTCCAGGAGTGCAAGAACGGCCCGACCGGCTGCGATGGCCTCAACGCCGGGACGATCATGACGTGCAAGGGCACGGGCGAGCTCGCCGGCACCGGCATGGACAAGGCGCAGGGCGGCTGCGCGAGCGGCGACCTGATGGGCGGCGGCACCGGCTGGCTCGTGACGAGCGGCAACGTCGTCGGCGGCGAGATCATCACGCTGCGCATCGCGATCTGGGACACCAGCGACGAGATGCTCGACTCGCTCGCGATCATCGACAACTTCCAGTGGCAGCTCGGCGCGTCGCAGCCCGGCACCGTGATCCAGTAGGGCCAGCAAAAACGCCTTGGCCTCGGCCCGGCGCAGGTCTATTGTCCGCCGCCGAGAGAGGGACCATGCGTAATCTCGTGCTGGCAACTGTTCTGGGCGCCGTCGTCGCGTGCGGGCCCTCGCGTAACCAGGAGAAGGCGTGCGACACGGCGGCTGACTGCTCGGCCGGCTCGTGCACGCCCGGCGACATCCGCGCCTGCTACACGGGCGCGTCCGGGACCAAGGGCGTGGGCGCGTGCACCGGCGGCGAGCAGACGTGCACGGATGCGGGGCAGTGGGGCGACTGCCAGGGCGAGGTCGTGCCCAGGGGCGAGGTCTGCGGCAACGGCAAGGACGAGGACTGCGACGGCAAGGTCGACGAGAACACCGATCTCGACGGCGACGGCTGGACGACCTGCGACGGCGACTGTTGCGACAGCAACGAGTGCGACAACCCGGCGATGGTGAACCCCGGCGCGTACGAGATCGCGGGCGACGGCGTC
This sequence comes from Acidobacteriota bacterium, assembly GCA_050257515.1. Classification (GTDB taxonomy): domain Bacteria; phylum Myxococcota_A; class Polyangia; order Haliangiales; family Haliangiaceae; genus JABFXX01. The sequence goes on from JBLMXA010000222.1 coordinate 3,673, forward strand.
GACAACGACTGCGACGGCGCGGTCGACAACGCGGTGCCGATCTGCGACGCGAGCGCGATG
>JBLMXA010000223.1:0-2977 GCA_050257515.1 Acidobacteriota bacterium
AACGCGCATCGGCACCGCGCGGCGCACGGCATCGAGACCACACGTCACGAGCAAGATCGTCGCGACGAAGATGTAGCGAGGCTGCGCGAACGTGTGCAGCCCGAGCACGACGACCTGACCGATCGCGATCGCGACGAGAAAGACCGGCCCGCGCCACCGCTCGGGCGGCCGCACCGCGGCGACGAGCCCGGCGACCACGAGCGGCGTGCCGAGCACGCCGAACGACGACATCGGGTTCGACGTCAGGTACGCGACGAGGCCGGCGCCGACGTAGGAGCGTCCCGGCACCGCGGCCGTGAGCTCGAGGATGCCGAGCGGCGAGCCCGTGACGCGCATCGAGATCACGGCGTGCGGCACGAGCAGCACGGCGAGCGCGCCGATCGTGGCGGCGACCACGCGCGGCCGCGCGACGAGCTTGCGCCGGTACACGCAGGCCGCCGCGGCCGCGACGATCGCGAGCAGCGGCGCGTGACCGTAGCGCAGGTAGAACGCCGCCGCGAACGCCGGCGCGCACGCGACGAGCCACCAGCTCGGCCCGTCGTCGCGCTCGAGCTCGCGCGCGACCACCGCGATGCCGGCGACGGCGCACGCGGCGGACGGCAGATCGCCGAGCAAGCTGGCGCTCGCCAGCGCGAACGGGTGCGCGCCCGCGATCACGGCGGCCGCGCACGTGCCGACGCGCGGCGAGAACACCACGCGTCCCAGCCACCACGTCGCCACGATCACGCCCGCGCCCGCGACCATGCACACGAGCCGTGGCCCGAGCCCGAGCGCCAGGCTCGCGCGGGCGAGCGCGACGGTGCCCGGAGCCGTGTACAGCCAGCTCGCGTCGCCGCGCGCCGCGACCGCGAAGCGCGCCTCGTCGTGCTTGAGCGGCAGGTCGAACGCGAGCAGCGCGATGGCGACGGCGAGCCACGCGCCGAGCACGACGAGCACGAGCCAGCGATCGCGCATCGCGAGCAGGCACAGCAACCGGCGTGCCGGCGATAACTCGCGCGAATGAGTGGCGCGCGGCCGCAGCGACGCGACGCGCGTACCCTGCCCGTCTCAAGTTTCTGAACCGTACCGTACCGAACCGTACGGTCACAGGATGTAGCGCGTCAGATCCTCGTCGGCGACGAGCGACCCGAGCCGCTCGCGCACGTAGCCCGCCGTGATCGGGATCGTCTGCTTGCCGATGTCGGGCGCGTTGTAGAGCAAGTCGTCGAGCAGGCGCTCGAGCACCGTGTGCAGGCGGCGCGCGCCGATGTCGTGGGTCTTGCGGTTGACGTCCGCCGCGATCTGCGCGAGCTCGCGGATCGCCTCGTCGGTCCACTCGATCGTGATGCCCTCGGTGGCGAGCAGCGCCGCGTACTGGCGGGTCAGCGCGTTCGTCGGCTCGGTGAGGATGCGCACGAACTCGTCGGCGCCGAGCGACGTCAGCTCGACGCGGATCGGGAACCGGCCCTGCAGCTCGGGGATCAGGTCGCTCGGCTTGCTCATGTGGAACGCGCCGGCGGCGATGAACAGCACGTGGTCGGTCTTCACCGGGCCGTACTTCGTCGTCACCGTCGAGCCCTCGACGATCGGCAGCAGATCGCGCTGCACGCCCTCGCGCGACACGTCGACGCCGTGGCGCTCGCTGCGCGTCGCGATCTTGTCGATCTCGTCGATGAACACGATGCCCGCATTCTCGGCGCGGCGCACCGCCTCGCGCGTCGCCGCCTCCTGATCGATCAGCTTCTCGGTCTCCTGGGCGGTCAGCGCCTGCCACGCCTGCGGCACCTTGAGCTTCTGGCGCTTCGTCTTGCGGCCGAACGAGCCGAGCATGTCCTTGAGGCCGCTCAGCGCCGATTCGTCGATGCCGAGCCCGGGCTGACCGCCGAACACGCTCATCAGCGGGTTCGCGTCATCGGTGAGCTCGACCTCGACCTCGCGGTCGTCGAGCCGGCCGTCGCGCAGCATGCCGCGCAGCTTCTCGCGCGTGCCGGCGCTGCTCGCGACCGGCGGCTCGCCCGGGCGATCGGCGAACCCGCGGCCGCCGCCGCGCGGCAACAGCAGATCGAGCAGGCGCTCCTCGGCGGCGTCCTTCGCGCGCCCGCGCACCTTCGCCGCCTCCTCGTCGCGCACGAGCTTGACCGAGACCTCGACGAGATCGCGCACGATCGAATCGACGTCGCGGCCGACGTAGCCGACCTCGGTGAACTTCGACGCCTCGACCTTGAGGAACGGCGCGCGCGCGAGCTTGGCGAGCCGGCGCGCGATCTCGGTCTTGCCGACGCCGGTCGGGCCGATCATGATGATGTTCTTCGGCGCGATCTCGTCGCGCAGCTCCGGCGCGACCTGCTGGCGGCGCCAGCGGTTGCGCATCGCCACCGCGACCGCGCGCTTGGCCTCGCGCTGGCCGACGATGTACTTGTCGAGCTCGGCGACGATCTTCGCGGGCGTGAGATCGGCTTCGCCGCCGCTCATCCTACTCTCCTCGCTGCGCTCGTCGGTTCGCTCACGGCAGCTCCTCGATCGTGAGGTTCGTGTTCGTGTAGATGCAGATCTCGGCCGCGATCTGCATCGCGCTCTCGGCGATCATCCGCGCGGGCAGCTCGGTGTTGCGCAGGAGAGCGCGCGCCGCGGCGAGCGCGAACGGCCCGCCGGAGCCGATCGCGCACAGGCCGTCGTCGGGCTCGATCACGTCGCCGGTGCCCGACAGGATGAACGTGTTGTCGGCGTCGGCGACGACGAGCATCGCCTCGAGCCGGCGCAGCGCGCGGTCGGTGCGCCACTCCTTCGCGAGCTCGACCGCGGCGCGCCGCAGCGGGCTGCGCTGCGCCTGCAGCTTGTCCTCGAGCCGCTCGAACAGCGCCATGCCGTCGGCCGCCGAGCCCGCGAACCCGCCGATCGCGCGGCCGTCGCCGAGCCGGCGCACCTTGCGCGCCCCGCCCTTCACGACCGTCTGTCCGAGGGTGACCTGGCCATCGCCGGCGACGACGACGGACGCGCC
>JBLMXA010000224.1:0-4583 GCA_050257515.1 Acidobacteriota bacterium
TCCGGGAGTACTACGATCGCGGATGGACGACCCGGAAGGGCAACTTCATCGCGCTCCTGATCGCGGCCGGCCAGACGTCGCTCGCGCTCGCGAAGGACTCGGTCGTCGATGGCTCGGGGACGAAGAAGGTCGCGATCGGCGCGGGCCTGGCGATCGCGCTCCGGATCGGCCTGCGCTACGCGCTCGGCGGGCCGCTCGGGCTCGTGCTCGGCGTCGCCGCGGGCGCATCGATGGTCGCGTACTTCGTGCGCAACCAGAAGGACATCATCAAGAAGGTCGGCACGTACAAGACGGCGATCGCCGACAGCGAGAAACGGTACGATGAGGTGCAGGCGGGCTGGCGCGACGGGAAGTACCAGATCACCGACCGCAACCTCATGATCGATGGACTCATGAAGCAGTTCATCGCGCAGATCGACGAAGCGTGACCCGCAGACTCCACCCGTCCTTCCTCGCGCTCGCCGTCGCCCTCGCTTTCGGCACGAGCAGCGTCGCGCTGGCCAAGAACCCCGGCCGCCGGCCGCTGCCGAAGAAGGATCCGGCGCCGAAGAAGGAGGAGCCGCCGCCCGAGCCGCCGCCGCCGCCCGAGCCGCCTCCGCCGCCGATGCCCAAGCCCGGCGATCCGCGCAAGATCATCGCGGTGCTCGACGTGCGCGTCGGCGAGGGCGTGCCGACCGAGATCGCGGCGCAGTTCCAGAAGGACCTCGACGCGCAGGTCGACACGAAGCACTACTTCCTCGCGTCGCGCAACCGGGTCAAGGAGCTGCTCGCGAACTCGACGAAGTGGACCGATGGCTGCCTCGTCGGCGCGTGCCTGCACGAGGTCAAGGCGCAGACCGGCGCGGACTTCGTGCTGCTCGCGTCGCTGACCGGATCGGGGACGAGCTTCGGGTCGGTCGTCACGCTCGTCCGCACCGACAACGGCCGCGTGCTGCAGCAGGACATCAAGCGCTGCGACGTGTGCACGCTCAACGAGGCGCTGTCGGCGGCGACCGTCGCGGCCGCCAAGCTGTTGACCGCGATCCCCGAGCAGCTGCCCGACGACCTCGCGCTGACCCGCGACGCGGTGGAGTCGACGCGCGCGCCGCTCGAGAAGAAGATCCACGATCTCGACGACGCGCAGCACCACCCCGCCACCGGCCTGACGCTCCTGATCGGCGGCCTCGCCGCGGTCGGCGCCGGCATCGCGATCTACGAGACCCAGAACCAGTCCTCGTCCGGCCTCGCCCTCGCGGGCGCCGGCGCTGGCCTCGCGCTCGGCGGCGTCATCGTCCTCACGTTCTGATAGCTTCCGGGCATGCCCCGCCTCGCGCTGCTGGTCGCAGCCCTCGTCTCCGGCGCGTGCTCGAGCTCACCCTCGGGCACCACCGCGCTGTTCGTCGCCAGCGGCAACGGCAGCGACTTCTACGACACGCCCTACCCGACCGACCTGCGGCGTCACGACGACGGCACGCTGGACCTGTCGCAGTTCCCGACGAACAGCCTGCTCGGCGGCCAGTACCGCGACGCCGCGCAGACGCTCGACGGGTTCGGCCTCAACGCCGCGATGTTCTCGCGCTACTCCGGCGAGCTCGATCCGGCGAGCCTGCCCGATCCGGCCGCGTCGACGCAGCCCGACGCGTCGGTGTACCTCGTCAATGTCGACGCGGCGTCGCCGCGTTTCGGCCAGCGCACGCCGATCATCGCGTCGTTCCGGCCCGACGGCACGAACACGATCCGAGGCAACCGCCTCGTCGTCCGGCCGTACCCCGGCTTCGGCCTCGACGAGGGCACGACGTACGCGCTCGTCATCACCGACCGCGTGCGCGATGCGGACGGTGCGCCGATCGTCGTGTCCGGTGACTTCCACGCGCTGCTCGGCAGCGGCGGCAGCGCGGCCGTCTCGCACGCACGCCAGGTGTTCGCGCCGCTGCTCGCGTGGCTAGACCCGGCCGAGCGCCGTCACGTCGTCTCGGCCGCGGTGTTCACGACACAGCACGCGACGTTCCTCGGGCCCGCGCTGCGCGCCGGCGTGTTCGGCACCCCGGCGCCGACCGGCAGCAACATCGCGGTCAGCTCGCGGCCGCCGAACGCGAGCTACATGCTGTTCGAGGGCACGTACACCGCGCCGAACTTCCAGACCGGCACGCCACCGTACTCGAGCTCGGGGGGCGAGATCCAAGTCGACGCGAGCGGCACGGCGATCGTCCAGCGCATGGAGCCGATGCGGTTCGCGCTCACCGTGCCCGCCGGCGCGACGCCGGCGACCGGCTGGCCGATCTGCATCTACGCGCACGGCACCGGCGGCGACTGGGAGTCGTTCGTCGACGACGGCACCGCGCTCGCGCTCGCGCAGCAAGGCATCGCGGTGATCTCGACCGATCAGGTGCTGCACGGCCCGCGCAACCCGGGCGGCGATCCCGAGGTCGCGTTCTTCAATTTTGCGAACCCGTACGCCGGGCGCGACAACGCACTGCAGGGCGCGGCCGACGCGTGGTCGCAGATGCGGCTCGCACTCGGCACCAGCTTTGCCGATGGCAGCCGCACGATCACGTTCGATCCGAACCGCGTAATGTTCTTCGGCCACTCGCAGGGCGCGCTGACCGGCCCCGCGTTCGTCGCGTTCGAGCCGGCGGTCAAGGGCGCCGTGCTGTCGGGCACCGGCGGCCTGCTCTACCTCAGCATGCTGTACAAGATCGCGCCGGTCGACTTCCCGCCGCTCGTCGAGACGCTGACGCGCGACTCGCCGATGGACGAGGACAATCCGTCGATCGCGCTCGCGCAGATGTGGATCGAGCGCGCCGACGGCGCGAACTACGCGCGCTTCATGGTGCGCGAGCCGCAGACGCCCGCCGGGCCGCGCGCGATCTTCCAGACCGAGGGCTTCACCGACACGTATGCGCCGAACCCGGCGATCGAGGCGTTCGCGACCGCGCTCGGCGGCGACCTGCTGCTGCCGGACCAGCAGGACGTCGCCGGGCTGACCCAGCTGCGCGGCCGCGCGACCGTGCAGCCGCCGGTCGTCGACAACGCCAACGGAGCGACCGCGATCCTCGCGCAGTACGTGCAGGCCCCCGGCTCGGACGGCCACTTCGTCGTGTTCGACATCCCGGCGGCGCGCAAGCAGTCGAGCGAGTTCCTCGGGACACTGGCCGCGACCGGCCAGGCCACGGTAGTGTCTCCGTAATCATGCCGCGCAAGAAGCTGGGTGAGATGCTCGTCGAAGCCGGGGTGCTCAGCGAGAGCGGCCTCCGCATGGCGCTGAACGAGCAGAAGCGGTGGGGCGGCACGCTCGGCCGCACCGTCGTCGACATGAAGCTCGTCAGCGAGGCCGAGCTCGTGCGCGTGCTCGCGCAGCAGCTCAACCTGCCGACGATCGATCTCGACAGCCGCGACATCCACAAGACCGTGCTCGACCTGATCCCGGCCGACGTCGCCGAGGAGCACACGCTGGTCCCGTTCGCGCAGCCGATGAAGTTCCTCGACGTCGCGATGGCCGAGCCGACGAACCTCGGCGTCATCGACGAGCTGCGCATCCGCACGCAGCTCAACATCCGGCCCTACCTCGCCGGCCCGAAGATGATCGAGCGCGCGATCGGCAAGTTCTACGGCCGCGGCTTCGCGCGTCACCAGGCGCGCCCCGACATCGTCGTCGACGACTACCGGCCCAGGCGCGTCGAGGCGCCGCCGGTCGCCGCGCCGGTGGCCGATGGCCTGCGTACATTCCCGCGCCGCCCCGACCCGTCGATGATCCCCGACACCGTCGGGCCACCGCCGATCTCGATCGGGCCGCCCGGCCGCGACGCGACGCGCGACGCCGAGATCGACGCGCTGCAGGAGCGGCTGTCCTCGCTCGAGGCGCTGGTCGCGCGCGACGAGGAGGTGCTGCGCAAGCTGCTGGCGCTGCTCGTCGAGAAGGGCGTCGCGTCGCGCGAGGAGATCCTCGAGCGGATCCGCTGACTACTCGACGTCGCCGCCCTTGAGGCCGTGACGCTTGAGCAGCTCGCGCAGGTGGTAGCGCGTGAGCCCGGCTTCCTGCGCCGACCTCGTGATGTTGCCCTCGTTGCGCTGCATGAGCGCCTGCAGGTACGCGATCTCGAACGCGTCGACGACGGTCTGCTTCGCGCCCTTGAAGCCGAGGCCGGCCTTGAGCAGCGACGGATCGAACGTCGCCGGACCCGTCGGCGCCGGCACGTCGACGCCCGACAGGTGTGCCGCCGCGCGCTGTGCGGCCTGGACGCCGGCCTGCGCGAGATCGTGCGACACGACGACGCTCGGCCCCATCTCGCGGCCGAACACGAGATCGGCGCGCGTGATCACCGGGCCATCGCTGAGCGCGCTGGCGCGCTCGACGACGTTGCGCATCTCGCGCACGTTGCCCGGCCAGCTGTGGCTCATCAGCGCGGCCATCGCGTCCTGCGAGAACGACATCGTCATGCCGCGCCGCTGCGCGACCTCGCGCAGGAAGTGGTTCGCGAGCGACGGGATGTCCTCGCGGCGCTCGCGCATCGGCGGCAGCTCGACGTGGACGACGCTGAGCCGGAAGTAGAGATCCTCGCGGAACGTGCCCTTGTTGACCTCCTCGCGCAGGTCGCGGTTCGTCG
>JBLMXA010000225.1:0-8973 GCA_050257515.1 Acidobacteriota bacterium
CGCGGCGCCGGCCTCGGCGGCGGTCACGACGAGCGCGAGCAGACGCTCAACCAGCTGCTCGTCGAGATGGACGGTTTCGAGAGCAACGACGGCGTGATCATCATCGCCGCGACCAACCGCCCCGACGTGCTCGATCCGGCGCTCTTGCGCCCGGGCCGCTTCGACCGCCGCATCGTCGTGCCCCGGCCCGATCTGCGCGGCCGCATCGGCATCCTCGCGGTTCACACGCGCAAGGTCCCGCTCGGCGGCGGCGTCGATCTCGAGGTGATCGCGCGCGGCACGCCGGGCTTCTCGGGCGCCGATCTCGAGTTCCTCGTCAACGAGGCCGCGCTGATCGCGGCGCGCCGCGACAAGGACAAGGTCGAGGCCGACGACTTCGAGGAGGCCAAGGACAAGGTGCTGATGGGCGCCGAGCGGCGCTCGATGATCATCTCCGAGAAGGAGAAGCGCACCACCGCGATCCACGAGGCCGGCCACACGCTGGTCGCGCGGTTCGTCGCGGGCCCCGGCGGCGCCGACGCCGATCCGGTCCACAAGGTCACGATCATCCCGCGCGGCCGCGCGCTCGGCATGACGGCTCAGCTGCCGCCCGAGGATCGCCTCAACATGAACCGCGAGTTCGCGCTCAACCAGATCGCGATCCTGATGGGCGGCCGCGTCGCCGAGGAGATCGTGTTCGGTCAGAAGACGACCGGCGCGGGCAACGACATCGAGCGCGCGACCGAGCTCGCCCGCTCGATGGTCACCGAGTGGGGCATGAGCGACGAGTTCGGTCCGCTCAACTTCTCGCCCGGCAAGCACGAGGTGTTCCTCGGCCGCGACTTCAACCAGGGCAACATTCTGAGCGAGGCGACCGCGCAGCGCATCGACGGCGAGATCCGCCGCATCGTCACCGAGCAGTACGACCGCGCGAAGTCGATCCTGACCGAGCACCGCAAGGAGCTCGAGCAGGTCGGCGAGGCGCTGCTCGAGTACGAGACGCTCGACGGCGACGACATCGACACGCTGCTCCGCGGCGGCAAGCTGACCCGCCCGGTCGCGGCCGCGGCGCGCAAGGCCAAGGAGCCCGCGGCCGAAGAGGCCGGCGAGCGCGCGAAGCGGCCGTCGATCTTGCCGCCGCTGTCCAAGAAAGATCCGACGCCCGAGCCCGCGTAGCGTCAGGGCAGCATCCGGGCGAACCGGATCTCGCTGACGCGCACGCCCCAGACCTCGGCGTCGCGGTGCGTACCGTCGGGTTGCCAGCCGTCGGCGAGGTAGAGCTGCTCGGCGCGGGTGTTGCCGGCGAGCACCCACACGATCGCGGGACCGGCGCCGAGCCGGGCGCGGGCGGCGGTGACGAGCTGGCGGCCGATGCCGCGCCGCCAGTGATCGGGATCGACGTGGAGCGCGGCGAGCTCGCCGGGCACGGTGGTCGCGAAGCCGAGGATCGTGCCGGCGTCGTCGGCGACGATCGTGTGCGGCGCGGCCGGATCGGTCAACCCGAACGTGTAGCGCGCCGCGCGCTCCTCGGGGCGCATCGCGTCGAGGTAGGCGTCGGGGATGAGGCCGCGATAGCCCGCCCGCCACGCCCGGACGTGGACGCGCGCGACGGCGAGCGCGTCGGCGGGGTCGGCGGGGCGCAGCAGCATGCGCGCTACTGTCGCACGCCGGTGTCGAGCCTGCCGCGGCGGAACGTCGCGCGCGGGCAGCCGGTCGCCGGGCATGCGTAGCTGACCCGACCGCACTCGACGGTGTCGCCCGCGCGACAGATCAGCAGGTCGGCCGTCAGCGCGCCGGCGACGACGCGGCCGGCGCTGTCGAGGTCGTCGAGCCGGCTGACCGAGCGGTACACGATCGCCGGCCTGCCGTCTGCGAGCGAACCGGACGCGAGGCTCTCGTCGACGAGGTGCAGGTGCCAGGGTGTCACCGACATGTGACTCGTGTCCTCGATCGGAAACCCTTCGCGCACGAACCAGCCCACGCGGGTGCCGATCGCGAGCCGGCTCCCGGCCGGCACGAACCCGCAGTCGTGCAGGATCTCGGCGGTCACGTTTCCGAGCGTCATGGTCCGCGTACGCAGCAGGTGCGCGCCATCGCGCGCCTCGCAGGCGTGCTCGCTGGCGGCGACCTCGGGGGCGGACGTCGGGCCCGGGACGGCCGCCAGCTCGAGCGGGCCGGCATGGCCGATCGCCGGGACCAGCAGGACGAGCAGCGCGCGGTGCATGCCGGCGCAACGCCGGGCCATACTGGCGCTATTCGCACCCCTGCTCGCGGCCAACCGCTCGTGATGGGCGTGGTCAACGTCACGCCGGACTCGTTCTCGGACGGCGGGCGCTACCACGATCCGGATGCGGCGATCGCGCACGCGCGCCAGCTCGTGCGCGACGGCGCGGACATCCTCGACATCGGCGGCGAGGCCACCAACCCCAGGGCTACCCCGATCTCGGCCGACGAGGAGCTCGCGCGCGTGCTCCCGGTGCTCCGCGGGCTGGCCGGCTGCGGCGCGCGGCTGTCGATCGACACGACGAAGGCCGAGGTGGCGCGCGCGGCGATCGAGGCCGGCGCGACGATCGTCAACGACGTGTCGGGCGGGCTGTTCGATCCGGCGATCGGCGCCGCCTGCGATCACCCGGACGTCACCTATATCGTCGGCCACTTGCGCGGCACGACGCTCGCCGAGGTGTTTGCCGCCGAGCAGGCGCCGACCTGGAACGAGGTCGCGGCCGAGCTCGCCGCGCGCCTCGGGGCGCTGCCGGCGGCGGTCGCGGCACGCGCGTGGGTCGATCCGGGCCTCGGGTTCGGCAAGGGCAGCGACCCCGAGGGCAACCTCGAGCTGATTCGCCACAGTGGGGAACTTGCACACTCGCTCGGCCGCCCGGTCGTGGTCGGGCCGAGCCGCAAGCGGTTCCTGCGACGGATCCTCGGGGGCGAGCCGAGCGAGCTCGCGCTCGATGCGGCCTCGCTCGCGGCCTGCCTCGCCGCCGCGCGTGCCGGCGCGAGCGTGCTCAGGGCCCACAACGTTGCCTTGCTCCGTGCGGGGCTGACCGTGTACACCAAAATATAGAGTGACCGCGTCTCTCCAGCGCTTCCTCGATGGACTCAGTGTCGGCTCGATCGCCACCACGGTCGTCGACATCGCGCTGGTCTACTACCTGATCTACCGGCTGCTGCTGACGATCCGCGGCACGCGCGCCGCGCAGATGGTCGTCGGGATCGTGCTGATCGGCGCGGCGTTCTTCGTCGCCGAGCGCGTCGAGCTGACCACGATCTCGTGGCTGCTCGACAACTTCATCAGCTACTTCATCATCCTCATCATCGTCGTGTTCCAGCTGGACATCCGGCGCGCGCTCGGCCGCATCGGCCAGGGCGTGCTGCCGTTCGGCCGCCGCCAGGAGGCGAGCCAGACCGTCGACGAGGTGGTCGCCGCGTGCGCGCAGCTCGCGCGCGCGCGCATGGGCGCGATCGTCGTGTTCGAGCGCGACGCGGCGCTCGAGGAGTTCGTCGACGACGCCACGCGCATCGACGCGGTGCTGTCGCGCCAGCTGCTCGTGTCGCTGTTCGTCCCGGCGAAGGACAACGAGCTGCACGACGGCGCCGTCATCATCAACAAGGCGCACCGCGTCGAGCTCGCGCGCGCGCTGCTGCCGCTGTCGCGCGCGACCGACCTCGGCCCCGAGTTCGGCACGCGCCACCGCGCCGCGCTCGGCATCACCGAGGACACCGACGCGGTCGTCGTCGTCGTCAGCGAGGAGCGCGGCGAGATCTCGCTGTGCTTCAAGGGCTCGATCGCGCGCGATCTCGAGCCGCTGATGCTGCGCCGCGCGCTCGTCGGCCTGTTCGCCGGCCGCGGCGACGAGAACATGGCCGAGGAGGCGCAGGCCGCGGCCGAGGTCGGCAAGGCGATCGCGAGCGTCGCCGAGCCGCGCGCCGAGGCGGAGGCCGCCCCGTGAGCCAGGACAACCAGCGCCGCCACAAGCGCCCGCCGACGTTGACCGGTCTCGGCCGCGCCCCCGCGCGCGTGTCCGCGGGACCACCGGCGCCGGAGCCGAGCGGCGAGCGCGGCGCGGTGCGCCGCTGGATCCACGGCGCGCTGTTCGACAACCTCGGGCTCAAGTTCCTGTCGATGGTCCTCGCGATCACGGTGTTCTTGCTCGTCAACACCGACAAGGACCACGAGATCAGTGCGCGCGTCGGCGTCTCGTACACGCTGCCCGACGACAAGGTGCTCGTCAGCGATCGGCTCGACGAGGTCCGCGTCACGATCAAGGGCCCGTGGCGCCGGCTGCGCAAGTTCGACGAGCGCGAGCTCGATCGCATCAACCTCGACCTGCGGCGCGCGCCGTCGGGCGACATCCCGATCACGCCCGACATGGTCCACCTGCCGTCGGGGCTGACCATCGAGTCGATCTCGCCGCGCACGGTGCACGTCGCGTTCGACCGCCGCGTCGAGAAGCTCGTCGAGGTGGCGCCGCAGATCGCGGGGCGCCCGCAGCACGGCTACGTGATCTCCGAGGTCAAGGCGGTGCCGGCGACGATGAAGGTGCGCGGCGCCGAGAGCGCGCTCAGCGCGCTGTCGACGATCCGCACGCAGGAGGTGTCGGTCGACAACCGGGCCGAGAGCTTCATCGTCGACAGCGACGCGGTCGCGCCCGACGGCGTCGAGATCGTCGGCACGCCGCAGGTCGTCCTCCACGTCACGATCGACGAGGAGCTGGTGACGCGCAAGCTGCCGGGCATCGTCGTCGCGGTACGCGGCGACGGCGTCGATCCGAACAAGGGAACGCCATCGGCCGGAGCGCCGAGCAAGTGGACGGTGACGCCCGGCCAGGTCGAGGTCACGTTGACCGGCGCGCTGCTCGCGGTCGAGAAGGCCAAGTCGACGCTCGCGGCGGTGGTCAAGGTGAGCCCGAACGACACCAAGCCGCGCGATGTCGACGTGACGCTCGAGGGCGTGCCGCCGGGCATCGGCGTCAAGCTGTCTCCCGAGCGCGTGCACGTCGCGCCGGCCCGGGCCGCACCGCCGTAGATGTGCTACGGAATCACATGACCAACGGTCGTCATCTGTTCGGCACCGACGGCATGCGAGGGGTCGCGAACCTCGAGCCGATGACCGGCGCGACCGTCATGCGGCTCGGCATGGCGATCGCGGCGCGGCTGCGCCAGCCCGGCCGCCACACGCGGATCGCGATCGGCAAGGACACCCGGCTGTCCGGCTACATGTTCGAGTCGGCGCTCGCCGCCGGCATCGTCGCGATGGGGGCCGACGTGTGGCTCACCGGGCCGCTGCCGACGCCCGGAATCGCGTTCATCACCGCGTCGATGCGCTGCGATGCCGGCGTCGTGATCTCGGCCTCGCACAACCCGTTCGAGGACAACGGCATCAAGGTGTTCGCGCGCGCCGGCTACAAGCTGCCCGACGAGGTCGAGGCCGAGATCGAGGCGCTGATGGGCAGCTCCGAGCTCGACGCGCAGAGGGCCGCGCCGGCCGACGTCGGCTACAACCGCAAGCTCGAGGACTCGCGCGGCCGCTACGTCGTCTACTGCAAGGCGACGTTCCCGAGCGAGCTGACGCTCGACGGCCTGCGCGTCGTCGTCGACGGCGCGCACGGCGCGGCGTACCGCGTCGGTCCGGCGGTGTTCGAGGAGCTCGGCGCGCACGTCGTCGCGATCCACACCAAGCCCGACGGCAAGAACATCAACGCGCGTGCCGGCGCGCTGCACCCGCAGACGATGTGCGAGACGGTCAAGCACCACGAGGCGCACCTCGGCGTCGCGTTCGACGGCGATGCCGACCGCGTCGTGCTGTGCGACGAGCACGGCAACGTCGTCGACGGCGACGCGGTGATGGCGCTGTGCGCGACGCGCATGCTCAAGGAGAACAAGCTCGCGAAGCAGACGATCGTCGCGACGGTGATGAGCAACCTCGGCCTCGAGCGCGCGCTGCGCGACATGGGCGGCAAGGTCGTGCGCACCCAGGTCGGCGATCGCTACGTCGTCGACGAGATGCGCCGCGGCGGCTACAACCTCGGCGGCGAGCAGTCGGGGCACCTGGTGTTCCTCGATCACGCGACCACCGGCGACGGCATCGTCGCGGCGCTGCGCGTGCTCGCGATCATGGTGCGCGAGGGCAGGCCGCTGTCCGAGCTCGCGAAGGTGATGACGCGGACGCCGCAGGTCCTCGTCAACACCGCGGTCGAGCGCAAGATCCCGCTCGACCAGCTGCCCGACGTGCAGCGCGCGATCGCCGACGTCGAGAAGCAGCTCGGCGACGACGGCCGCGTGCTCGTGCGCTACAGCGGCACCGAGAGCAAGGTGCGCGTCATGATCGAGGGCCTCGACGAGGGCAAGATCAAGCACTGGGCCGACGAGCTCGCGGGCATGCTCGCGCGCGCCTGCCGCGCGTGAAGAATCAGCCGCCAAGACGCCGAGGCGCCAAGACAGACGCCAAGACAATTTTCTTGGCGGTCTGTCTTGGCGTGCATGGCGACTTGGCGGCTAATCCTCCGCATGCGACCGGTCGTCACCGCGGCGGAGATGCGAGCGCTCGACAAGGCGACGATCGAGGAGATCGGGCTGCCTGGCCTCACGCTGATGGAGACCGCGGGCAGGGCAGTCGCGGCAGCTGCAGTCCGGATGCTGGCGGACGCCGGACGCCGGACGCCGGACGGCGGTCACGTCGCGGTCGTGTGCGGGCCCGGCAACAACGGCGGCGACGGCTACGTCGCCGCGCGCGTGCTGCGCGAGCTCGGCTGCGACGCGGTCGTCTACCTCGCGGTCCCGCGCGAGCAGATCCACGGCGACGCGGCGGCGCACCTGCAGATCCTCGATCGCTCGGGTGGCGTCGTGCGGATGATCGACACGCCGGAGTCGCTCGGCGAGCTCGGTGACGCGATCGCGGGTGCCGGGCTCGTGGTCGACGCGCTGTTCGGGGTCGGGCTCGCGCGCCCGATCGACGGCCACCTCGCCGACGTCGTCGCGCTGATCAACCACGCGCCGCACGTGCTCGCGGTCGACGTCCCGTCCGGCCTCGATGCCGACACCGGCCGCGCGCTCGGCACGTGCGTGCGCGCGCAGCGCACGGTGACGATGGCCGCGCTCAAGGTCGCGCACGCGAGCGCGCCGGGGTTCGCGCGCTGCGGGGTCGTCGAGGTTGCCGACATCGGCGTGCCGGCCGCGCTGATCGCGGCACAGCCGGCGCGCGCGGGGCTCGTCGAGGAAGCCGACGTCGCGCGCAGCCTGCCGCACGCCGCGCCGCTCGACCACAAGGGCACGCGCGGGCACGTGCTCGTCGTCGGCGGCATGCCGGGCTATCGCGGCGCCGGCCGGCTGTGCGCGCTCGCGGCGCTGCGCGCCGGCGCCGGGCTCGTCACGCTCGCGTCGGCCGGCGACGTCCACGCCGACGACTCGGTGATCACGCGCAGCCTCGACGGCGCGCTCGGCAGCGTGCTCGACGGCAAGGCGGCGATCGCGATCGGGCCGGGCCTCGGCCAGAGCGAGGCCGCGGCGACCTGGCTCGGCGAGGTGCTCGCGTCGGGCATCCCCGCGGTGCTCGACGCCGACGCGCTCAACCTGACGGCCGGGATTGTCGAGGCGCTCGCGAAGGCCGCCGGGCCGCTCGTGCTGACGCCGCACCCCGGCGAGGCCGCGCGCCTGCTCGGCACGACCGCCGCCGACGTCGAGGCCGATCGGCTCGCCGCCGCGCGCACGCTCGCGCAGCGGGCGCACGCGGTGGTCGTGCTCAAGGGCGCGCGCACGATCGTCTGCGACGGCACGATCGGCGATGACTTCTGCGCGCTGCACGCCGTCGGTGGCCCCGAGCTCGCGACCGGCGGCACCGGCGACGTGCTCGCGGGCGCGATCGCCGCGCTGCTCGCGCAGGGCGTCGCGCCGGCCGACGCCGCGCGCGCCGGCGTGTTCGTGCACGGCCGCGCCGGCGACCGGCTGGCGGCGCAGCACGGGACGCGTGGGGTGGTGTCGTCCGACCTGCCACTGGCGATCGCGGGAGTCCTGCGAGACCTGGTGGTCCGGTCGAGCTGATGCTGGCGCGTCCGGCTTGAGACACGAGCCGTGTCTGGCCAGCCGCGCGTCGCAAAAGTGCCTGTGTTTCGGCAACGTTGCGGGTGGCATGTCGGGTGCTTTTGGAGTCGGGCATGTCGAAGCACGTTCCCGCCCGCTCTCGCATCGTTCGCCGCCCGACCGCCGCGCCCCGCACCTCGCTGCGCGTGGTCGCGACGCCCGCGCAGCACGCGGAGTTCTCGGCGGCGTGCCTGCCGCACCAGCAGGAGCTGTACGCGGTCGCGATGCGCATCGCGCGCGATCCCGACACCGCGAAGGACCTCGTGCAGGAGACGCTGCTCCGCGCGATGGTCGCGTGGGACAGCTTCGAGCCCGGCTCGAACCTGCGCGCGTGGCTGTTCCGCATCCTCACCAACGCGTTCATCAACGGCTATCGCAAGCGCCGCCGCCACCAGCGGTTCGCGGCCGAGCGTCCGGGCGACGCGCTGACCGCGCTCTACGGCAAGGACCAGGACACGACCGATGACCTCGACCAGGCGCTGTGCGCCGACGAGCTGTCCGACGAGGTCAAGAGCGCGCTGGCGCGCCTCGGCCCCGACTACCGCGACGTCGTCGAGCGCGCCGATCTCCGGGGCGAGAAGTACAAGGACATCGCCGACGCGCTCGACGTGCCGATCGGCACCGTGATGTCGCGGCTGTTCCGCGCGCGGCGCGTGCTCGAGGCCGAGCTGTCGCAGTTCGCGGCGCGCGACTACGGGATCCGCCGCGCCGCTTGATGTAGCTTCGAGGCGATGCAGCTCGTTCGCCTCGCCCTCGTCGTCGCGCTCGTCACCGTCCCCGCCTGCAAGAAGCAGGGACCGCCCGGAGCGGAGAAGGAGAAGCCCGCGGGCTCCGGCTCGAGCACGGGCGACGACAAGCCGCCAACCGGCGGCTCGGCAGCGACGGCGAAGACGCCGATCGCGGCGAGCGGCGACGCGC
>JBLMXA010000226.1:0-7931 GCA_050257515.1 Acidobacteriota bacterium
GTTGATCAGATCGAACATGTGGCGCATCGCGGCGCTGCCGCCGATCAGGTGGTGGAGGCGAGCCTCGTTCCACAGCGGCACCGCGACGGAGTCATCGAGCGGATCGAACGAGATCGCGCTCTTGCCGATCTGGATCGTCGAGCCGGGCGCGATGAACGCGTCGACGACGCGCACGCCCTTGACGTACGTGCCGTTCGTCGAGCCGAGGTCGCGCAGCCGGTAGCCGTCGGGCTGCAGCTTGAGCTCGCAGTGCAGGCCCGACACCTTCGCGTCGGCGAGGTTGAGGTCGGCGCCGATACGCCCGATCTGGATCGAGCCCTGCGCGAGCTCGATCACCTTGCCGGCGTCGACGCCGGCGACGACCTCGAGCCGGCAGCGCCGCACGTTCACGGTGCGCGGCAAGCCCTGGTACGAGGTGACCCAGGTCGGGGTCTCGAGATCCTGACCTTCCACGTTGTCCTCGGATCGTAGCACGCTCATCTGGCGGCTCCTTTGGCAGCTGCGGTTGCGACATGGACGTGACCGGTGACGCCGACGCGCAGGTCGTCGGGACGGCCGTGCGCGTCGAGCTCGGCCTCGACTTGCAGGAACTCGATCGCCGGATCGTGATCGTCCTCGATCGACCTGACGCTCGCGATGACGCGATGGTCGGCGTCGTAGACGAGCTCGACGGAGTCGCCGAGCTTGACGAGCGCGCGCTGCTCGCGCGGCACCGCGAACTTGATGACGAGGTCGCTCGGATCGAACACGCGCGCGATCGGCGTGCCCTTGTGCGCGACCTCGCCCTCCTTCGCCTTGACGGTCGACACGATGCCGTCGATCGGCGCCTTGACGTTCGCGGTGCCGATCAGGCGCTCGAGCTCCTCGATCGCCGCGCTCGCCTCGTGGATCGACTCCTCGGCCGCACCGCCCTCGGCGCTCGCCGCATTCGCCTCCGACAGCGCCGAGCGCACGGCCTCGGGCGCCGACGCGCCGCTGCGCATCAGGTGCTCCTCGACCTTCGCCTTGCGCGCGGCCTGGCTGTAGAGCGCGCCCGCGCGCGCCGCCTGCGCTCTCGCCTCCGCGCGCCGCGCCTGCGCCTCCTCGAGCTTCGCGCGCAGCTCGTGGATGTCGAGCTGCGCGACGATGTCACCGGCGTGCACGTACTGGTCGCCGTGGACGAGCAGCTTCTCGATCCGCCCGTCGAAGTCCGCGGTGATCA
This sequence comes from Acidobacteriota bacterium, assembly GCA_050257515.1. Lineage (GTDB taxonomy): Bacteria > Myxococcota_A > Polyangia > Haliangiales > Haliangiaceae > JABFXX01. The sequence continues at coordinate 1,202 of JBLMXA010000226.1, forward strand.
CCTTCGACAGCTTCGAGGTGACGACCGCGACGAACTGCGGCGGCGGCGGCGCCAGCTCTGGCGCGGCTTCGTGCGTCGCCTCGGTCGGATCGACCTCAGTGGGCGCGGGGACGGACGCCGCGCACGCCGTCGCGAACGGCAGCAGCAGCAGCAGCGAGCGCTTCATAGGGCATCTCCGGTTGGTTGGGGGTGGCCTGCGACGCGGCGAGCAGCGCGGCGTACAACCCGCCGCGCGCGGCGAGCTGGGCGTGGTTGCCCATCTCGACGATCTGGCCCTTGTCCATGACGATGATGACGTCCGCGTTGCGGACGGTCGACAGCCGGTGCGCGACGGTGATGCGCGTGCAACGCAGCCGCTCGAGGCCCTCGATCACGCGCGCCTCGGTCGAGTTGTCGAGCGCGCTCGTCGCCTCGTCGAGCAGCATCAGCGTCGGGTTGCGCAGCACGGCGCGCGCGATCGCGACGCGCTGGCGCTGGCCGCCCGACAGCGACGCACCGCCGTCGGACACGACGGTGTCGTAGCCCATCGGCATCTCGACGATGTCGTCGTGCAGGCACGCGACCTTCGCGGCATGCGCGATGCGATCGAGCTGGGCGCCGGGCGCGGCGAGCGCGATGTTCTCGCGCAGCGTGCCGCCGAAGATGAACGGGTGCTGCGGCACGATGCCGATCTGCTGGCGCACGCCGCGGAGATCGAGATCGTGCAGCGGGCGGCCGTCGTAGCAGATGTCTCCGGTCGTCGGCTTGAAGAGGCCGGCGAGCAGGTTCAGCAGCGTCGACTTGCCCGAGCCGCTCGGGCCGACGAGCGCGACCGCCGAGCCGGGCGGGATGTCGACCGACACGTTCTGGACGACGAGCGGCGCCTGCTCGCCGTACTTGAACGACAGGTTCTTGACCGTGACGTGCCCGCGCAGCCGCGGCGGCGCCTGCGCGGCGTCGCGGTCCTGCTCGATCGGCGTCTGCAGCACGTCGTCGATGCGATCCATGTGGCTCTTGACGAGCTGCAGCTCGAGCGCGCTCGACACCAGCGCGGACAGCGGCTCGAACAGCGAGTTCGCGAGCGAGTTCATCGCGATCACGGTGCCGAGCGACAGCTTGCCGCTCATCACGCTCGTCGCGCCGATCACGAGGATCAGCATCGGCCCGAGCGAGGCGACGGCGCTGCGGATCGAGTCGACGTACGCCTGGGCGCGCGCGCGCCGCATCGTGACGTTGAGCTGGTCGGTGTAGAGGTTGCTCCACTTCTCGAGGCCGAGCCGCTCGGCGCCCGCGCACTTCAAGGTCTCCATGCCGCCGAGCAGCTGGACCATGTAGCTGTGCGCCTTCGCCTGCTTGTCGAGATCGGCGGCGAGCAGCCGCAGAAACGTCGGCCGCGCGCACAGGAACACCAGCGCCTCGGCGCCCGACGCGAGGATCGTGACGATGCCGAGCAGCGGATTGACGTAGAAGATGAGGCCGGCGTAGAGCAGCACGAACAGGCCGTCGATCACCGCGGCGAGCGACTTCTGCGTGACGGTCTCGCGCACGATGCCGTTGGAGTCGACGCGCATCATCAGATCGCCCGTCGATCGCCGCTGGAAGAACTGGAACGGCAGCGACACCATGTGGTCGAGGAAGCCGAGCGTCATCCGCGTGTCGAGCGCGATGCGCAGATGGAGGAGCACGAACTGCCGCACCACGCCCGCGATGATGTTGAACAGCGTCATCGCGCCCATCGAGACGAGGCACACCCACAGCAGGTTGTAGTCGCTGCGCGGGATGACCTGGTCGACGATCATCCCGCTCATCAGCGGCATCGCGAGCGCGATCAGCCGCAGGAACAGCGAGATCATGATCACGCGCGAGAACAGGCCCTTCTCGCTGAGCAGCTCCTGCACGTAGCGCTTGAGCCGGCCCTTCTCGTATTTTTGCTTCGCGAACCTCGGCGTCGTCGTCATCTCGATCGCGACGCCGGTGAACGCCTTCGCGAACTGCGCGAGCGGCACGTCGCGCGGCCCGGTCGCCGGATCGACGATGCGCACGCCGCCCTTGACCATGCGATCGAACACGACGAAGTGGTTGAACTCCCAGTGCAGGATCGTCGCGGTGCGCAGCAGCTTGAGCTGCGCGACGTCGACCTTGATGCCGCGGCCCGCGAGCCCGTAGCGCTCCGCGGTGTCGAGGATCGCCTTCGCGCTGACGCCGTCGCGGCCGATGCCCATCGCCTCGCGGACCTCGGCGAGCTTCACTTCCTTGCCGTGATACGCCATCACCATGCACAGCGATGCGGCGCCGCAGTCGGTCCACTCGAGCTGCTGCACGAACGGCACGGCGCGGCGTCGCGCGAACCCGAGCTTGCGCAGCGCGGGGAAGCTGTCGGCGATCTGCTGGTCGTGAGTCTTGGTCGCCATGGGTCTCCTCACTCGACGTACTTCTCGAGTGCCGGTAGCAGCGTCGTGATGAAGCGCTTGCGCTCGACGCGCACCTCGCTCTTCACGGGCATGCCGTGGTGGACGTACAGCTTCTGGCCCTTCGACATGAACGAGTCGCGCGGGAGGCGCGCCTTGACGAGCACGTAGGCGCCGTCCTCGAGCTTGAGCGAGTCGGCGTACTCGGGGCCGACGAACTTTCGCGCGGCCGCGGCGCCGATCACCTCGTTCGAGACGTGCGTGATCCTCGCGAGCTCGCGCTTCTTCGTGAAGCCGATCAGATCGACCTGCAGGTCCTGCCCCTCGTGCAGCCGCGGGCGATCCTTGCCGGGCAAGAACGCCCACACCTCGGGGAGCGTGCCGGGCTCGACGAGCGTCAGGATGTGCTCGCCGGGCTGCAGCAGCTGGCCGAGCCGGACGCGGATGTCCGACACGACGCCGTCCTCGGACGCCCGGACGGAACGTTGATCGACGTTTGCCTGCGCGCGCTTCGCGGCGGCCGCGGCGATCGCGAGCTGCTTGGACACGTTCTCGTCGGTCGGATCGAACAGGTGCTCCTGGATCTGCTTCTCGAGCTCGGTGCTCGTCTGGCGCAGCTGCGCCTCGACGTCCTCGGAGCGCAGCTTGACGAGCAGCTCGCCCTCGTGGACCTGCTCGCCCGCGTGGACGGCGACGACGTCGACGGTGCCCGACTGCGGCGCGGTGATCTCCTTGCCATCGAACACGATGATCCCGGAGCCGGTGCTCCACGTGTTGACGTGCAGCACCATGCCGAGCGCGAGCGCGGCGGCGATCGTGATGATGAGCATCGGGTACGCGCGCTTGACCCAGCCCGGCGACAGATCGGCGAGCACGCCCTCCTGACCGCGCGTGCGGTGGCTCTCGAGCGCCTCCGGCCGGTACAAGGAGCCGGCGTCGGCCTTGCGCTCGTTCGCGCGCTGCAGGTGCTGGACGACGAGGTGGTGCATGACGTTCGCGCTCTCGCGCGCGAACGCGGCCATCGCGATCTGATCGGCGAGCGTGAAGCCGGGCTGGTGCGAGTTGCGCTGCAGCGAGATCACCGCGATGGTCTCGGTCGCCGTCGCGATCGGCACGAGCGCGGCGTGCGACGTGATGATCGCGCGGCGCGCCGCGGCGACCGCGACGATCGGCTGCGTATCCTTCGGCAGCTCGTCGTCGGTGACGAGCGTCGTCAGGCCGTCGGGGCCGGGATAGATGATCGTCACCGCGAGCGCGCTCGTCAGATCCGCCAGCGCGTCGCGCAGCAGCCGATCGGCGCCGGTGAGGTCTGCCTGCAGCGCGAGCCTGCGCATCCAGCCGTAGATCGCGGGCGCGAGCTCGGGCGGCAGCGGCATCGCGTGCGGGTCGAACGCGCCGGCGAGCGGGGGCACGAGCTGCGGTGCGGCCTGCGGTGGTGCGGCCGTTGCCGGCGCCGGCGTGGCCACTGCCGACGGAGCAGCAGCGCGCGCCGGCGCCGGGTTGCGGGGCGCGGACGTGATGACCGACTGCGACTCGGAGCTCGCGCGTTGCCGTCGCGCGAAGCCCGTCGGCGGTTCGTCGACATCCGCGGGCAGGTACGTCGGCGGATCCGAAGCCTCGCCCCAGGGCGAGGGTAGGCGGCCCGGCTGCCAGCGCTGGGTAACCTCGGCGGAGGACGGCGCGGACCGCATGTGTCTCGCAGCGAGTTGCAACGGCAGGACCACGCTCCCCGGGACCCCATGTTTCCGAAACCTCGAAGTCCGAAGTCCGAGGTCCGAGGTCCGAGGTCCTTCCCGTGTAACCCGCGGGACGCGAGTCCCACGGCCGACATTCGCTGTCGCCGCGAGGACTCGCTGACTTGGCGATCGGCACGGTGGCTGCTCTGGGAGCCATCACATGAAGCGCAGCACGATCGTCGCCGCCGCCGTGTGGACCGCGCTCGCGGCGTCCGTGCTGCATGCCCAGCCCGGCAACACGCCGCCGGCCGCGGCCGACGACGACGAGAGCGACGGCCCCGAGGCGCGCGCCGAGCTGCCGCTCAAGCTCGACGATCTGATCGAGGTCGCGGTGCGACTGTCTCCCGATCTGATGCGCTCGCGGATCGATCGCGTCGCCGCGCGCGACGCGGCGGCGGGTGAGGGCCGCGCGCAGGCGTGGATCCTCAGCGCCGGCGCGCAGGTGTCGCGCAGCGCGGTCGCCGATCACACGGAGGTGCCGCCGGCCGGCGTCGTCGCCGACGACACGATCTCGGGCAGCGTCGGCATCGGCCGCAACCTGCCGACCGGCGGTCAGCTGCAGCTCGAATTCGACGCGCAGCACCAGAAGCAGGAGTTCAACGCGGTCACCGGGCTGACCGCGCAGGGCACGCCGCAGCAGTCGCCGGCGGGCTCGAGCCAGAACGGCCAGCCGTTCGACGAGCTCGATCAGAGCCAGACCGCGCTGCGCGCGACGTTCAAGCAGCCGCTCGCGCGCGGCTTCGGTCCCGACGTCGCGCTCGCGCCACAAAGGAAGGCCGATCTCGCCGCGAGCGCGGCGACGATCGAGGCGCAGCTCGCCGCGGAGCAGCTGATCAAGGACATCGTCACCGCGTACTGGGAGCTCGCGTACGCCGCGTACGAGGTCGACATCCGCCACCAGGCGATCGAGCTCGCGCACAAGCAGGAGCAGGTGACGCACGAACAGATGCGCGCCGGTACCACGCCGGCCTCCGCGCTCGACTCGGTGACGTACGAGCTCGCGACGCGCGAGGAGGCGCTGCTGCGCGCGCAGCTGACGTTCGAGCAGAAGTCGCTCGAGCTGCGCCGCACCGCCGGCCTCGAGCTCGACAAGCGCCAGATCGTGATGCGTCCTGCCGAGCCGTTCGAGATCGGGAGGGAAGACTTCGACGTCGACGAGGTGCTCGCGCTCAGTCACCAGGCGAACCGCCAGCTCGCGAAGGTGCAGCTCCAGAAGAAGATGGCGGACGTCGACGTCGACGTCGCGAACGACGCGGTCAAGCCGCAGGTCGATCTCAGCGTGCAGGGCGCGCTGATCGGCTACGGCAACGACACCGGCGAGGCGCTGACCGGCGTCGGCAACGCCGATTCGTTCCAGGTCACCGCCGGCGTGTCGATCTCGATCGAGCTGTCGGGCGCGGCGAAGAAGGCACGCGACGCCGCGCTCGCGAAGCGCCGTCGCCTCGACGTCGACCGCGCCGACGTGCTGCGTCAGATCGACACCGCGGTCGTCACCGCCGTGCACACCGTCACCGCCGCGCGCATGCGCGTCGCGCTCGCCGAGAAGGCGATCGCGGTCGCCGATCAGGACGTGCGCAGCGAGCGGGCGAGCTTCCTCGCGAACCGCACGTCCAACTTCCAGGTCCTCATCAAGCAAGGCCAGCTGATCGATGCCCGGCTGCGCCGCGGCCGCGCGATCGCCGACTACCACGAGGCGGTCGCGCAGCTGCAGTTCCTGAGCGGCGTCTTGCTCCAGCAGTACCGCGTCAATGTCCGCCCCGTCGCGGACCGGAGGTAGCCGATGCATCCCGAGGTCGACATCATGCGGACGCGTCCCCTCGCCCCGTCGTCGCTAACCGGCGAGATCCACGCGTCGAGTCCTGCGGCACGCAACTTGTTCATGGAGGTAGTCATGCGCTCGACCAGCCCGGCCTTGCTCGGCCTCGCGCTCGCGACCTCCGCGTGCGTCGACGTGCCGCACCGCCACTACTTCAACGCCGACGGCGGCACCGACGGAGGCAGCGCGGCGCGCTCGTGCAGCGACGCCCGGCTCGTCACCGGTGACCTGACGTTCTCCAACGCCGACGGCGCGCTGCTGCTGACCGGCGTGCCGAAATCCGGCAGCTGGAAGCTCGCCGGCAAGCTGACGATGACCGGCCGCGGCGTGTCGAGCATGGCGAAGCTCGGCGATCTGTGCAGTGTCGGCGATCTCGAGCTCGCGAACACGAACCTCGAGAAGATCGACACGACCGGCCCGATCGAGGTGGTCGGCGACGTGTCGGTCCACGACAACGATCAGCTCGCCGACCTCACGAACATCGAGCCCGGCGCCGACCGCATCGGCTCGCTCGTCATCGAGCACAACTCCGCGCTCGTGCGCTTCGACAGCTTCGGCTCGCTGCGCTACGTCACGAACGCGACCGCGATCCGCTACAACGCCGCGCTCTCGTCGATCGACCTGCACGACGTGCAGCGGCTCGAGGGCGGCCTCGACGTCTCGTACGACGCGGCGCTGGCGTCGCTGCAGCTGACCTCGCTGCAGTCGGTCGGCGACCTCACGCTGTCGCACGATACGAAGCTCGCGACCGCCGAGCTCGGCGCGCTGCAGTACGTGCACGGCTCGCTGAC
>JBLMXA010000227.1:0-7395 GCA_050257515.1 Acidobacteriota bacterium
CTCGCCAGCGCGGGCGTCGCGGTCGCGGCGCTCGGCGTGTTCGCCGCGTGGCGCGCCACCGGCCGCTCGCCGGAACGGCCGCCGGCCAGCGCGCCGGCACCGCGGGTCGCCGCCGCGACACCGGCACCAGCCCCCGCGCCGGCGGCGGAACCCGCCGCGGCCGACTCCGCGGCGACGGTGCCGCCGACGCGCACGGTCGGGCCGCCGCCCGGCGAGGAGCTGACGCTGCCGCCCGATGCCGGCGCGAGCCCGAGGCATCCCGAGTCGCGGCAGGCGCCGCACTCCGCGCTGCCGCCGATGCCGCGGTCGCGCACGATCGACAAGACGCCGGCACCCGCAGCGCAACCCCCGAAACCGGCTGTCCGCGTCGACGCGAACGGCAGCGACGCGCATCCGGCCGAGGCCGCGCCGGCGATGCCACCTCCGGTGAAGCCGGCGAGCACGCCGGTTCCGGCGCCCGCTCGCGCGCCGGCGCCCGCAGCCGGTCCGAAGCCCGGCGCGATCGACATCATGGCGACGCGCGCCGCGGTGCGCCCTCATCTCGCGGCAGTCCAGCGCTGCTTCGAGCGCGCCAAGATGGATGACATGAGCCTCACGGGCTCGCTGTCGATCCGGATCTCGCTCGCGGGCGATGGCTCGGTCACCAGGGCCGAGGTTGCCAAGTCCACGCTCGGCTCGCCGTCGGCCGAGCGCTGCATCGTGCAAGAGGTCGGCACGTGGCATCTGCCACCGCCGGGCGGCGGCGTCGCCGCGACGTTCGTGTATCCGTTCGTCTTCGAATAGCCAGGATCCAATGAAACCAGCTTTGTGGGTCGGGATCGCCCTCGCTTTGGGGAGCGCGGGGCAAGCCATCGCTCAGCCTGCGCCGCCGGAGGCCGCCGCCGGATCGGGATCGGGCTCGGGCTCGGGCTCGGGCTCGGGCTCGGGCTCGGGCTCGGGCTCGGGCTCGGCAGAGGAGACCGTGCTTCCGCCCGAGCACCTCGGCGGTGATCAGCCGGTCACGCCTCCGCCGGTGACCGCGCCGCCGCCGGCGACGACGTCCCCGGCGCCACCGGCCGGGACGCCCGCCGCACCCGAGGCGAAGGCCAACACGCCGCTCGTGCTCGACGCGCTCAAGCTCGGCTCGACCGATCGCATCGAGCTCTACATGTTCGGCGACACCAGCATGATCGCGCACACCGGCGAGAAGCTGTTCTTCAACATCGGCGAGCTCGGCCTGCAGGTCACCGCGCACCTCGCGAAGGGCCTGGTCGGCCGCATGGAGTCGGCGCTGTCGTACAACGCGGACTACGGCACCGACATCGACATGGAGCGCATGTACATCGAGTACCGTGCGGAGAACTTCATCGTGTCGGCGGGCCGCACGCACGCCGAGCTCGGCTACTGGAACAACGCGTTTCACCACGGCCGCTGGCTGCAGCTGACCATCGCGCGCCCGCACGTGCTCCGCTTCGAGGACGACGGCGGCATGCTCCCCATCCACCACGTCGGCGTCACCGTCGAGCACACACCGGACCGCGGCGACGAGGGCCTCGACGTCGCGCTCTCGATCGGCAACGGCCACGGTCCGTCGCTGCTCGGCATCCAGACCAACGGCGACAACAACTACATGAAGTCGATCCTCGTGCGCATCGGCGGCGTCGGGTTCGCGCAGGACACGCTGAGGTTCGGCGTCAACGCGATGCTCGACAAGATCGCCGGCGATCCGGTCTACGTGCTGCTGCCGAACACGAACATGTGGGAGCTGATCACCGGCGCGTACGTCGCGCTCCGCGGCGAGCAGGCGATCGTGTTCAGCGAGGTCTACAACGTGCTGCACACCGGCGGCGGCAAGTCGTGGGACACGACCGACGGCTTCGTCGTCGCCGGCTATCGCATCGAGGATCTGAACCTCATCCCGTACGGCGAGCTCGAGGCGCGCCACGGTGATGGCGCGGTCGACCCGTTCTACAACCCCGATCCGATGGCGTACCCGGAGGCGACCGGCGCGTTCGACTACGTCGAGGGCATCGCCGGGGTCCACTACGATCTCAATCCGTGGTCCGCGATCAAGCTCGAGCTCGGCGTCCGCCGCATCGGCAGCGGCGCGGTGATGGCCAACCAGGGCGTCGAGCTGCCGATCATGGACAACACGAACGACTACCGCGCCGAGATCAACTGGTCGTTCGGACGATGATGCGCGCGCTCGTCCTCGCGTTCGCCGCGGCCGCGTGCAGCCCCACGTGGCACCCCGCGCGCGCGCAGCAGGTCTCGCTCTACGATCATCCGTGGGTGTGGCTCGACGATCACGGCGAGCGGGCCGCGTTCTCGCAGTGGCGCGGCACGCCCGTCGTGCTCGCGGCGATGTACACGACGTGTTTCGAGACGTGCCCGCGCACGCTCGCGAAGCTGAAGAACGTCTACGCCGAGTTCGAACGCGATCACCGGCGCGCCGCGTTCATCGTCGTCACGATCGATCCCGAGACCGACACGCCCGAGCGGCTGCGCGCGTTCCGGGCGAGCCGCCACCTGCCCGACTCGTGGCACCTGTGGACCGGCGGCAGCGCCGAGACGAAGGAGCTGGTCGACCTGCTCGGCATCCACCTGATGGACATGGAATCGCACCTCGTCCACGACTCGAAGATCGTGATGTTCGACGACCGCGGCGTGTCGACGTCCGAATACGAAGTGCTGTAGGGGGCGCGCTCCGAGCACGCGCACGAGGAACCCGCGCGGGCTATCCGATCACGTGCGGCACGAACCGCGCCGTGTTGCTCGTCACGTAGCCGTCGGTCTCGCGGATGCCGATGCCCGCGGGCTCGCCGCCGATCACCCAGGACCCGATCACCGGGCGCATGCCGGCGTGGACGCCGAGCTCGGCGTAGGCCTGGTAGACGAAGCCGGCGCGCTCGTACGGCCCGGCGGTCGAGACGTCGCCGTCGGGCGCGTGCACGGTGACGTTGGCGCCCTCGCGACCGAGCAGCGGCTTTCGGACCCACGCCGCGCCGACGGTGCCGGCCTCGCGCGACGCGGGCAGCAGGTGGGGATGTCCCGGAAACAGCTCCCACAGGACCGGCAGGATCGCCTTGTTCGACAGCACCATCTTCCACGCCGGCTCGAGCCAGCGCGTCGGCGCGCGCGCGAGCACCGGCGCGAGCGCGTCGGCGACGAGGCCCTCCCACGGATACAGCTTGAACAGGCTCGCGATCGCCCTGCCCTCGAGATCGACGAGCTCGCCGCGCGCCGGATCCCAGCCGACGTCCTCCATCACGAGCTGCGTGGTGGCAAGCCCCGCCTGCTCCGCGGTGTCGCGCAGGTAGCCGATCGTCATCTCGTCCTCGAGATCCTCGACGCACGCGAAGTGGATCAGCGGGGGGCTTCCCCCCGCACCCCCCGCCGCGGGATCCGCGGCGCCGCCGGGGAGCCGCGGCGCGAGCGCGCGCCACGCCGCGATCAGCTTGTCGTGCACGCACGTCCACTGATCGGCGCCGGGCCGCACCTCGGCGAGCCACGTCCACTGGATGACGGCGGCCTCGAGCAGGCTCGTCGGCGTATCGGCGTTGTACTCGAGCAGCTTCGGCACGCCGTCGCCGAACGCGAGATCGAAGCGGCCGTACAGCGACGGCGGCTGGTCGCGCCAGCTCGCCTCGACCAGCTCGGCGGCGAGCGGCGACAGCCCGAGCTCGGCATAGCGCCGGCGCTCGACGACGTGCGCGACCGCGTCGAGGCAGCGCGCGTGCAGCTCGCGCGTCGCGGCCTCGAGCACGTCGATCTCGCCGGGCGCGAGCTCGTAGTACGCGTCCTCGCCCCAGTAGACCCCGGTCTCGCGCGCGCTGTGGAACACGAGCCCCTGGCGCTCGACGCGAGCGCGCCAGTCCTCGCGCGGCGCGATCGTGCGTCGCCTCATGCGCTCAGCCGCCGCCGCCGTAGAAGTAGCTGCCGAACCCGCCGCGGATGACGCCGCCCTCTTCGTACGTGCCGTCGTCCTCGTCGACGCAGTCCGAGCGGTACATCCAGCTCGGATCCTCGTCGCACGTCCGCTCGTAGATCGTCGGGGTCATCCCGGGCGGCGACAGCGTCGGCTCGTACACGACCTGCTGCGGCGCGACCTGGCCGGGCGCCGACGTCGCGGTCGCCGACAGCGGCTGCATCGGCGGCGGATCGTCGACGATCGACGGCGGATCGGCGGCGGCGATCGACGCGACCGCGGCGGTCGCGAGCATCGGCAACAGCGTGAGCCGGACGACGGACGAGCGACGCATGCAATCAAACATGCATCTGCGCGGCGGCGCCGGGGGTTAAGTCGCGGTGAAGCGCGGCCGTCAGCCGCGGTTTGCCAGCTCGGGCGGCGCCTGCACCAGCTCGATCAGCACGCCTTCCGCCGACTTCGGGTGCAAGAAGCAGACGTCGTACCCCGCCGCACCCTTGCGGATCCCGCCGGGCGTGAACGCGAGGCCCTGCTGCTCGAGCCACGCGACCGCCGCCGGCAGATCGTCGATCCACAGGCCGATGTGGTTGAGCCGCGGCTCGTGGACCTTCGGCTTCTTGTCGGGATCGATCGGCTGCATCAGATCGATCTCGACGCCGGCGATCGCGAGGATGTCCTCGTCGACGTTCTCGCGCTCGCTGCGAAACGTGCCGGTCTGCGGCACGCCGAGCAGATCGATCCACAGGTGGCGCAGCGCGTCCTTGCTCGGGCCGCCGATCGCGATCTGCTGGATGCCGAGGACCTTGAACGGCCGGGTCATTTCTGGAAGTTCCGTACCTCGGCGAGCGTGCGCAGCCCGGGCCGCGGCGCGTTGACGAGGATCGCCATGTTGCCCGACGGGTGCAGGTTGTCGCGCATCAGCTGGTGGCACTCGCCGGTCTCGGCGAACGCGAACACGCGCGACAGGCACGGATCGACCTTGCCCTGATCGACGAGCTTGTTGATGCCGATCGCCTGGTCGTCGTTCGCGAAGTGGCTGCCCTGCAGCCGCTTCTGGCGCATCCAGTGGTAGCGCAGGTCGAGCGTCGCGTTGTAGCCGGTCGTGCCGGCGCAGATCACGACCATGCCGCCGGTCTCGCACACGAAGCACGACGTCGGCAGCGTGGTCTCGCCCGGGTGCTCGAACACGATCGCCGGGTTCTTCTTCTCGCCGAGCGCGTCCCAGAACGCCGCGCCGAACGCGCGCGCGCCCTTGAGCCACTGCGCGTACTCGATGTCATCCGACCACCTCGGCAGCTTGCCCCAGTGATCGAACTTGCGGCGATCGATCACGCCGACCGCGCCGAGCTTCTTGCAGAACTCGTTCTTCGAGTCGCCCGAGACGACCGCGACCGCGCGGCCGCCCGCGGCGCGCACGATCTGGATCGCCATCGAGCCGAGGCCGCCGGCGCCGCCCCACACGAGCACCGGATCGCCCGGCTGCACCGTGTTCGGCGGCCAGCCGTGGAGCATGCGGTACGCGGTGGCGCCGACGAGCATGTACGCCGCGGCCTCCTCCCACGTCAGGTGCGCCGGCTTGGGCACGCACTGGTGGTCCTGCACCTTCGTGTACTGCGCGAAGCTGCCCCAGTTCGACTCGTAGCCCCAGATCTTCTGGGACGGCGCGAGCATCGGATCCTTGCCCGCCTGGACCCACGGATCGTCGGGATCCCACATGCCGCAGTGGATGACGACGTCGTCGCCAACCTTGACGTTCTTGACGTCCTTGCCGATCGCCCACACGACGCCGCTCGCATCGCTGCCGCCGATGTGGAACGGCTCCTGCTCGCCCTTCTTGAGCCGCGCCTTGATGACGTCGATCGGGACGCCCATCGCCGCCCACACGTTGTTGTAGTTGACGCCCGCTGCCATCACGTACACGAGCACGTCGCGCGGCCCCAGCTCGGGCACGCCGACCGCCTCCTCCTTGAACGCGTCGCGTGGCTCGCCGAACCGCTCGGGGCGGATCAGCTGCGCGAGCATCTTCTTCGGCACGACGCCGAGGTCGGGGACATCTCCGAGCTCGAGGAGCTCGTCACCATTCGTGGCCAGCGCGGGTGACACCATGCGTTAATTTACGCGATGACTCCGACATCGAAACGGAAATCTCACGGACTCCTCGCAGCGAATGCAGCTCAGGATCGGGAGTGTGCCTATCATCGACACCGTGGCACGGTGGGTCGCGTTCACGGCGCTCGCGGTGTGCGCGGGCTGTTACCACCCCGCGTCCGAGACCAGCTGCGCGATCTCGTGCGACCCGGCGGGGCCGGCCTGCCCGGGAAACCTGATGTGCATCGCGGGGCTCTGCCGCACCGACCCCACCGACACGTGCGGCGCGCCGCCGATCGACGCGCCGGCCCCGACCGACGGGCCGATGCAGGTGAGCGATGCGGCGTGCGAGACGTTCGGTACCGGGCTGTTCACGTGGCAGGCGTGCCCCCCGCCGACCGACAAGATCGCCGTCTCTGGCACACTGAACACCGACACCCAGTGCACGGGCCTGCACCACGCGATCGTCAACGTGACCGGTGGCACCGTCTGCGTGATCTACGCGCACGAGATCGACGTCATCACGCCCGGGCTCGTCGCGAACGGCACCCGGCCGCTCGTGCTCGCGGCCGAGGTGCTCGCGATCCAGGGCAGCATCGAGGTGTCCGGCCAGTTCGGCACGACCGGCGCCGGCACGAACTTCAACTGCAGCACGCTGGCGTCCACCAGCACGAACGGCGTCGGCGGCCCCGGCGGCAGCTCGGGATTCAAGGGCGGCGCGGGCGGCGCGGTCGGCGGAGGGATGGCGCGCGGAGCCGCCGGTCCCGAGTCGCCGAACGGCGCGCTGCACGGCGGGTGTCCCGGCACGACGGGCGCGAACGGCAGCGTCGCCGCGGGCGCCGGCGCCGGCGGCCCCGGCGGCGGCGTGATGTACCTGATCGGCAAGACCTCGATCGCGCTCGGCGGCTCGAACGCCGTCCACCTCGACGCCGGCGGCGCGCGCGGCAAGGGCGGCGGCACGGGCGGGCTGTGCGGCGGTGGCGGCGGTGGTGCCGGCGGCATGGTCGCGTTCGACACGCCGGGCTTCGTGTTCAGCGGCGCCGGCACGAAGATCTGCGCGAACGGTGGCGGTGGCGGCGGCGGCGGCGACGACAACGGGGTCAGCGGCACCGGCAGCGGCGGCGACGGCGGCGATGGCTGCACCACCAACAACGGCGGCGGTCAGGGCGTGTTCGGCGGCGGCACCGGCGGCAGCGGATCGCTGGGCAACGGCGGCGGCGACGGCGGCGGGGCCGTGGCGGGCGCGGGCGGTGGCGGCGGCGGTGGTGGTGCCGGCTACGTGCTCGTGTTCGGCGGCGCGACCGCCGGCGCGCTGAACCAGGGCGCGTCGGCGTCGCCGGTCGCGCAGTGATCAATCCTCGACGTCGGGCTCGATGAAGCTCCACCGCACCTCGGGCGCG
>JBLMXA010000228.1:0-4274 GCA_050257515.1 Acidobacteriota bacterium
CTGCGGCTTGTCCGACGACACGACGCAGGCGGCGAGCGAGAGCGAGAGCGCGAAGAGGATGTGACAGCGCGACATGGGTGAGCTCCTGTTGGGTGGTCGGTGCTCGCTTCAGCAACGCGCGGACCAGCCGCGGTGGTCCGCGCGTGGACCACCGGATCGCGAGCCGCCGCGCGGACTTCACGCGCGGTGTGGCGTGCGCGCGGACCCGCGTCCTCGGGGCAGCAGCCCCGGCGGTGGTCCGCGGCCGGCTCAGCGGCCCGCGAGCACCGCGGCCGCGACGTTGCGCTCGAGGTTCCACAGCCGGAACTTCGCGAGCACGGCCGACGCGTGCGTCGCCTCGGCGATCGCCTCGGCACGATGGCCCTGCGCGAGGTCGACGCGCGCGAGCCGCGCCTCGATCCGCGCGAGCTCGTCGGCGGGGAACGTGCGGGCGAACGTGCGCGCTCGCTCGAGCGCCTCGCGCGCCTCGTCCCAGCGGTGCTGCTCGCTCAGCTCCCAGCCGAGCATCAGCCAGAACGACGCGCGATCGGTCTTGTCGCCGTGCAGCTCGTCCCACGAGCCGATCGCGGCGCGCGTCAGCTGCTCGGCCTCGCGCGGCTTGCCGCGCAGCACGTCGAGCGTCGCGACCACGCGGCCGTGCAGGCGCGCGAGCTCGATGTCGCGCGACTCGGCCTTGCGCTGGTAGCTCTCCTCGAGCGCCGCGATCGTGCGCGCGGCGTCGTCGGTGCGGCCGAGCGCGAGCTGGTACTCCGCGAGGTCGCGCTTGTAGCCCTGCACCCAGTGATGGTCGCGGCCGTACTGGTCGACCATCTCGTCGAGCCCGCGCGTCAGCTGGCCGAGGCCCTCGTCGAAGCGGCCGAGCGCGAACGTCGCCTCGCCGAGCGCGCACAGCAGGCCGGCGCGGTTCGCGCGCAGCGCGTCGTTGTGCTCGGACGGCTCGCGCAGCGCCGACCAGATCTGGCGCGCTTCCTCGTACTCGCCGAGGCCGTACAGATCCGACGCGAGTGCCGAGCGCGTGAGCACGATCGAGGAGTGCCCGGGCGGCATCGTCGCCTCGAACACCGCGATCGCCTGCCGCCGGTACTCGATCGAGTGCACCGGATCGCCGGTCACGACGAGCGTGTAGGCGAGCTTGTTGAGCGCCGTGCCGTAATCGACGTAGTGCTCGCCGAACGCGTCGCGCGTGAACTCGACGGTATCGCGCGCGAGCTTGACCGCCGCCGGCTGGCGCTCCTCGACGTTGTTGAACGCATCGATCAGCCGGAACCGCAGCCCGAGCTCGACCATGCTCATGCGGTGGCCGTCGCTCGCGACCAGCTCGAGCCCCTGCTGGAGCTTCCGCGCTCCCTCGAGGTAGTCGCCGCGGTCGACGAGCGCCGAGCCGAGCGCGCCGTACACCCGCACCCGGGTGCGCAGCGAGACCCCGGTTTGCTCCGCCTGCGTTGCCGCGAGCTCGCTGACGTCGCGCGCCTCGCCCGCCTTGCCCAGCATCCCGAGCGTCACGCCACGCTCCACGAGCGATGCCAGCGCGAGATCGCTCGCGTGCAGCTCGAGAGCTCGCTGGTAGACCTGCCGCAGCGTCGCGTCCGAGCCGGTGAGGTCGTCCGCGGTGCGCTGGTACACGCCGCGCGTGAACGCGGCACGCAGCGCGAGCTCGGTCTCGCCGGCGGTCGCGGCATCGCGCTCGAGCTGCGCGAGCGGCGCGACGCGATCGGCCTGCCGCACGATGCTCCACGCCTGGTCGTAGCGGTCGTACAGCGCGGTCACGGCGGCGCGATCGGCGGGCAGCGGCGCCGTCACGAGCGTCGTGCAGTCCGCCAGCGACCACAGCGAGCTGATCCGGTTCTCCACCTCGCCGAGCGTGATCGGCGCCGTCGGGATCCAGCGTGCGACCGAGCCGAGCTCGATCACGCGGCGCTCGAGGCACGACCTGCGCATCGTCGCCTGGGCCTCGCTGACCTCGCCGGCCGCACGCGCCTTGCACGTCGCGCGCAGCGCCGCGTCGATGTCGTGGCGGTCCTCGTCGAGACTCGCGAGCATCTTCGGGATGTACGTCTTCGCGAGCACGTCGCGCTCGGCGAGCGCCGCGACGCGCCCGCGCTCCGGCTCGCCCCACTTGCCGGTCCACCGCCCGGGATCGTCGTCGCACGACGGGCTGCCGCGGCCGGTGACGATCGCGGTGACGATCCCGACGGCGACCACCGCCGCGGCGCCACCGGCGATCCACCATCGCGACCGCGACTTGCCGGCCATCGCGTCGAGCACCGCGGTCAGACCGGGGCGCTTCGCCGGATCGTCGGAGATGCCGGCCTCGATCACCGCGCGCAGCCGCGCCGGGACGCCGCGCAGCTGGTCACCGAGCGCCTCGCGCAGCGCCGTGCAGTACGCGAACACGTCGGAGGCCAGCGTCGCCGGATCGCCTCGCCACAGCTCGGGTGCCATGTAGCGCGGCGTGCCGCGGCCGTCGTCGATCCGCACGAGCGCGCCCGGGTGGTTGCCGCTGAGTCGCGACAGCCCGAAATCGGCGACGCGCGCGCGGCCGTCGCGGCCGATCAGCACGTTCTCCGGCTTGAAGTCGCGGTGGACGATGCCGCGCGCGTGCGCGGCGGCCAGCCCCTGCGCCGCCTGCGCGAACACGTCGAGGATCGCGGCGGTGTCGTGCGGCTGCTCGAGCCACTCGCGCAGGTTCGCGCCGGCGATGTGCTCCATGACGACGAACACCGCGCCGTCGGCGAGCCCGACCTCGTAGACCGGGAGCACGTTCGGGTGCGACAGCCGCGCCATCATCCGCGCTTCCGACAGCAGATCGTCGGCGCTCGGCGGCGCGGTGCCGCGCAGATCGAGCGTCTCGTGCGGCGACAGATCGAGCGCCGGATCGCGCGCGCTCTCCGCGAGCACCTTGATCGCGACGTCGCGCTCGAGCTGCGGATCCCACGCGCGGTACACGCTGCCCATGCCGCCGGCACCGAGCTGCTCGGCCACCTCGAACCGCTGGATCCGCCGCCGCAGCGTGGCCATGCCGTGCATGATCGTAAGCCGCTAGCAACCCGCGAACCAGCCGAACGTGGTCCGGACCGGAGCCACCCGAAACCGAGGTGTTCGCGGGCCCTGCGCGCGACCAGGGGGCGCGGTCCGCCCGGTCGCGACCGGGGGCCGAGGCCTCACACCGGCTCGTCGCCGTCCGCTTCGTCCGCGTCGTCGCCTTCGATCACCGGCGCGCTCGCGCGCGTGACGACCCCGTGTCGCCGCGCCAGCTCGCGCAGGCGGCTGCGCCCCATCTTCACGGCGCGCGCCGCGCGCGACAGGTTACCGGCGTGGGCGTTGATCAGGCGCTCGACCCACTTCGCCTCCCAGTCCCAGATCGCGCGCTCCTTCGCCTGCTGGTACGTCAGCTCGTCGGCCGCCGCGGGCGCCTGCTCCGGCGACCACCCGATCAGCGCCGCGCGCTCGACCGCGTTGCGCAGCTCGCGCACGTTGCCCGGCCAGCTCTGGCGCGCGAGCTGATCGAGCAGCGCCTGCGGCGGCTCGTCGCTGCGAAACGATCGCCAGAAGTGGCTCGCGAGCACGGGGATGTCGACGGTGCGTTCGCGCAGCGGCGGCACGACGAGCCGGATCACGTTGATGCGGTAGAACAGGTCGGAGCGAAACCGCTTCGTGTTGACGAGCTCGCGCAGGTCGCGGTGGCTCGCCGCGATCACGCGGACGTCGACGTGGCGCTGGTCGTTCGAGCCGATGCGGCGGATCGTGCGGTTCTCGAGCGCGCGCAGCAGCAGCGGCTGCAGCGCGAGCGGCAGCTCGCCGATCTCGTCGAGGAAGATCGTGCCGCCGTCGGCGGTCTCGAACGCGCCGGTGCGCGGCGTGTCGGCGCCGGTGAACGCACCGCGCTCGTGGCCGAACAGCTCCGACTCCGCGAGATCGTGCGACAGCGCGCTGCAATCGATGACGACGAACGGCTTCTTGCGCCGCGCGCTCGCCGCGTGGATCGCCTCGGCGATCAGCTCCTTGCCGGTGCCGGTCTCGCCCGTGATCAGCACGGTCGCGTTGCCGCGCCCGCACTGCTCGATCACCGGGTACAGCCGGCGCATCGCGGGCGAGCCGCCGAGGATCGGCCCGAGGCGATCGCCGGTCGCGATCGGCTGCTCGAGATCGTGATCGAGGATCTCGACCTTGATCGTCGTCTGGCCGATCCGGATCCGCGCGTCGTTCTTGACGTACGCGACGACCGCCTCGACGTCGCCGACGAACGTGCCGTTGCGGCTGCCGAGGTCGCGCAG
>JBLMXA010000229.1:0-8117 GCA_050257515.1 Acidobacteriota bacterium
CGCGCTCGCGTGCTTCGCGCTCGCAGGGCTGCCGGGCCTCGTCTGGGGCTACGCGATCAGCACCGTGCTCCTGTGGCACGGCACGTTCACGATCAACTCGCTGTCGCACCTGTGGGGCGGCCGCCGCTACCCGACGACCGACGACTCGCGCAACAACCCGGTGCTCGCCGCGATCACGCTCGGCGAGGGCTGGCACAACAACCACCACCACTACCAGGTGTCGGCGCGCCAGGGCTTCTACTGGTGGGAGCTCGACATCACCTACTACGTGCTGCGCGCGCTCGCGGCCATCGGTTTGATCTGGGATCTCCACGGGGTACCCCACCACGTCCGCGACCGCGAGCCCGCGCCCGAGCCCGTCCTCGACATGGCATAGTGCGCCCCGGTGCGCTTTCCGCCCGCGAATATCCAGCTCCGCCGCGCTCAGCTCGTGCTGATGCTCGCGGTGCTGATCCCGACGATCGCGATGACGGGCGTCGGCATCGTGCTGCTCGCGCTCGGCAGCGCGAGCACGCTGTTCTCGGGCGTGCTCGTGCTCGCGTTCTGCACGAGCGCGATCACCGGCTACATCCTGGTGTCGATCTTCGTCGGCAAGGGCGCGTCGCTCGCGCGCGTGCAGAACGACTTCGTATCGAGCGTGTCGCACGAGCTGCGCACGCCGGTGACGTCGATCCGCCTGCTGATCGAGTCGCTCAGGGACGGCCGGCTGCCCGACGCGGACCGCGAGCAGGTGCTCGGGTTGCTCGCGCGCGAGACCGATCGGCTCGAGCAGCTCGTGACGAAGGTGCTCGAGCTGTCGCGGCTCGAGTCCGGCGGCCACGCATACGCGAAGGAGCGCGTCGACGTCGGCGACCTCGTCGAGGAGGCGATCGCCGCGTTCGACGCACTGACGCTCACGAACCCGACGCCGATCTCGAAGACCGTCGAGCGCGACCTCGTCGTCACCGGCGATCGATCGACGCTCGTGCGCGCGCTCGTGAACCTGCTCACGAACGCGTGGAAGTACTCCGGCGCCGACAAGCAGATCGCGATCGAGGCGCGCGCGATGGGCCGCTGGGTCGAGCTGCTCGTGCGCGACAACGGCGTCGGCATCGCGCGCGACGAGCAGGGCGCGATCTACGAGCAGTTCCAGCGCGGCCGCGCCGCGCTGACGTCGGGGCAGCCGGGCGTCGGCTTGGGCCTCGCGTTCGTGCGCGCGATCGTGCGCGGCCATCACGGCAAGCTCGACTTCCAGTCGGAGCCGGGTCACACCGTGTTCCGCATCCGGTTGCGGCGGCGCCGCGAGCCGAGCCGCTCCGACGCGCGCGTGGCGGTGCGGGCGTGAGCGGCGAGATCCTGATCGTCGAGGACGACGACGCGATCGCGACCGGGCTTTCGCTCAACCTCAAGCTCGCCGGCCGCACCGCCGAGATCGCGCGCGACGGCGAGGAGGCGCTCCAGCTCGCGGCCGAGCGCGACTTCGCGCTCGTGCTGCTCGACATCAACCTGCCGCGCAAGAACGGGCTCGAGGTGCTGGCCGGGCTGCGCGCCGCCGACAACCTCGTGCCGGTGATCGTGCTGTCGGCGCGCCACGGCGAGTTCGACAAGGTCGCGGCGCTGCGCCTCGGCGCCGACGACTACGTCACCAAGCCGTTCGCGCTCGCCGAGCTGCTCGCGCGCATCGACGCGGTGCTGCGGCGTGCGCAGCCGACGACGGCGGCGCCGGTCGCGACCTCGCAGGGCGATCAGCTCGGCTTCGACGACGTCAAGATCGACGGTGCGCAGCGCGTGGTCACGAAGAAGGGCGCCGAGATCAAGCTCACGCACCTCGAGTTCGAGCTGCTCGCGTTCTTCGTGCGCCACCCGAGCCAGGTGTTCTCTCGCCACCAGCTGTTCGCGCTCGTGTGGGGGCAGCAGGTCGGCAGCGTGCGCACCGTCGACAACTTCGTCGGCCAGCTGCGCAAGCGGCTCGAGGACGACCCCGAGCAGCCGCGTCATTTCATCACCGTTCGCGGATCCGGGTACCGGTTCGATCCGTGACGCGATCCGCGACATCGCTGTCGCGGCAAGCTGGCAAACGTCGCTCGCGCGCCGCCGAGATCCGCGAGATCGCGCGGTTCGACCACGGCACGTCGCCTGCTGACGGTTCGTGTCATGAACCGCTTCGCCTTGCTTCTTCTCGTGGTCCCCGCCTGCTACGGCGGCGAGCGCGCCGCCTCCGGCAAGTGCCCTCCCGGCGAGACCTGCTCGTCGTCGACGCCGTACGGCCTCGACTTCGTGCCGCCGGCGCTGTTCGACACGGTGTTCCTCGCGGGCGACACCCAGGTCGCGGTCGGCGGCACGATGCCGATCGAGCTCGAGACGTACGCGAACGCGTTCGACACGTACCCGCTCGACATCGCGTACACGGCCGACGACGGCGGCGGTCCGGCCGTGCGCGTCGCGGCGACGCGAGGCGACACCGTCACCCTGCGTGGCGCGGCGGTCGGCAGCAACGAGCTGCGCATCCTCGACGCCGGCGACGCGACGCTGCTCGATCGCAAGCCGTTCGCGGCGTCCGCGATCGATCACGTCTCGCTCGCGCCGCAGGGCTTCGAGCGCACGGCGTCGGCGGACGTCGTGTACGCGGTCCCCAGCGCGCACGTCGGCGTCGTGCTGTCGGCGAGCACCGGCACGCGGCTCGTCGATACCTCGCTCGCCGTCACCGGCGCGACCGCGAAGGCGTGGGACACCTACGACGTCGCGACCCCCGCACCGGGCACGTACTCGATCTCGGTCGCGGCCGGCGGCCTCGCGGCGACGAGCCTCGACCTCGTCGCCGTCGATCACGCCGACACGATCGTGCCGATCGATCCGCCGGCCGGCGTGTCGGCGAGCGGCGTCGAGGTGTGCTTCGGCGCGCAGCTCGCCGGCAAGAGCGTCGTCGGGTTGACGTGGCAGATCACGGTCGATGGCGCGGCAGCGCAACCGGCGCTGCTGTCGGCGGACTGCGGCATCGCGTCGACGACGAAGACCTCGGGCTCGGTCACCATCGTCGCGACCGCCGGTGGTGCGACCACCACGCTCGTGCTGCCGGTGGCGACCGCGATGCGCGTCGCGCCGCGAACGACAGCTGCCGGAGATTTCCGCGGCGAGCGGGCGGCGAGCCCTCCGGTGCAGTAGCATCGCCGCATGGCCGACACGATCTTCACGAAGATCCTGCGCAACGAGATTCCGTGCCATCGCGTCTACGAGGACGGCGACGTGCTCGCGTTCCTCGACGTCAACCCGCTGTCCCGCGGCCACACGCTCGTCATCCCCCGCGAGCCGGCCGAGACCCTCGACCAGCTGTCGGCCGACGCGTCGGCCGCGATCGGCCGCGTGCTGCCGCGGATCGCGCGCGCGGTGATGGCCGCGACCGGCGCGCGCTCGTACAACGTGCTGCAGAACAACGGCGCGGCCGCGCACCAGGCGGTGATGCACGTCCACTTCCACATCATCCCGAAGTACGACGACGGCACCGGCCTCGGCCTCGGCTGGAAGGCGGTGAAGCTCGAGGGCGGCGAGGAGCTCGCGAAGGCGATCGCGAGCAAGCTGTGAAGGCACTCGCGCTGCTCGCCCTGCTGTGCTCGACGAGCTGCCTGTACGTCGAGTACGTGTCGCAGGCGGCGGGCGGCGAGCTCGATCTGCTCGCGCGCGCCCGCCCGCTCGACAAGGAGATCCGCGACCCGAACACGCCGCTGCGCGTCGCGATGGAGCTCGCGGAGATCCCGGCGATCAAGCAGTACGGCCGCAGCTACGGGCTCACGATCCGCGACAACTACGACAGCTACTCGCGGATCCCGCGGCCGGCCGCGGTGTGGTTCGTCAACGCCGCCGATCCGGTCGCGTTCCGTCCGGTGCCGTGGTGCTTCCCGATCGTCGGCTGCTTCCCGGGCCTCGGCTGGTTCGACGAGGACGACGCGGTCAAGTTCAAGCTCCAGCTCGAGGCGCAGGGCTACGACTCGCAGGTCCGCCCGGCGGCGGCCTATTCGACCGGCGGCTGGTTCAAGGATCCGGTGCTGTCGACGATGCTCGGCGGCGGCGACGACGCGCTGCCCGAGCTCGCGAACGTGATCCTGCACGAGAGCGTGCACGCGACCGTGCTCGTGCCCGACGAGCAGTTCTTCAACGAGACGTTCGCGTCGTACGTCGCCGACGCGCTGACCGATCACTGGATCACGATCCGGTTCGGTCCGGGCTCGCCCGAAGATGTGGCGTGGACGCTCGGCCAGGCGCTGGGCAAGCCGCGCACCGCGCGCCTGCTCGCCGCGTACGAGGCGCTCAAGCAGATCTACCAGTCGCGGCGCACGCGCGAGCAGAAGCTCGCCGACAAGGCGAAGATCATCGACGAGCTGGTGGCCGACCTCCACTTACGGAAGCGCCCCAATAACGCCTCGCTCACCGAGACGCGCCTCTACAACGGCGGCACCGACGTGCTGCGCGACGCGCACCGCGGGTGCGGCGATCTGCGCTTGCTCGTCGAGGCGTCGAAGCACCTGCGCCGATCGGACTTCGCCAAGCCGCTGCAGGAGGATCTCGCACCGATCGGAAGATGGCTGAAGGAGCAGTGCCGGCGCGCGAAAGCCCAAAATTAATTGGATCCACGGCGCGCGCTGCTCGACGATGCAAGCCATGCGCGTGCTCGTGGCCCTGCTCGCGATCGCTGGAATCTCGTCGGTGGCGGAGGCGAAGCGCCATCCTCGTCCGAAACACGCCGCGCGCAGCAAGCGGTCCGGTCGCGTCGCGCTACCCGAGCCGGTGACCGGCCAGAGCGTCGGCGCCCCGTGGCAGGGGCTCCTGCGCGACGCGGCGCGGCTGCCCGACGGCGACGGCTATCACATCCGCCGGCCGTGGCGATCGTACGGCACGCGATCGACGGTCGAGCTCGTCGAGCGCGTCATCACCGAGTGGCGCGACGAGTTCCCCCACGCCCACGTGCTCGCGATCGGCGACCTGTCGGCCGAGCACGGCGGACCGATCACCGAGCACCACTCGCACCAGACCGGCCGCGACGCCGACATCGGGCTCATCTACAAGGTGCAGCCGCGCGGCTACCCCGCCAGCTTCGTCGTCGCGACCCAGGACAACCTCGACTGCGCGGCGACGTTCGCGCTCGTCGAGGACTTCGCGAAGACCGCGCGCGCCGACGGCGGCGCGCAGGTGATGTTCCTCGACTTCAACGTCCAGGGCATGCTGTACCGGTGGGCGAAGGAGCACGGCGTCGAGGACGACGAGCTCGATCATCTGTTCCAGTACCCGCATCGCGGCCAGAGCGTCGGCCTCGTCCGCCACGAGCCGAACCACGCGAATCACCTGCACGTTCGCTTCAAGTGCCCGCGCGAGGATTCCGGCTGTCGCTAGTGCGCCCGCGCCGCGCCGCCCCGAAGTCCCTGGGCTGGCCGATGCTGCTGGCCTTCGTCTTGCTCTCTCCCGTCGCATGACGACGGAAACCATCACCTACGCGCAAGATACGCGCGGCGCGCCGACGGAGACGCGTACGAGATCGACGGTGGTCGTGAACGCGCCCGCCGCCGGCATGCTGTGGTTCGGCGGCTGGCTGTTCACGATCGGGTTCGCGCACCTCGCGTTCTGGAAGGCGGTGCTCGCGCTCGTCATCTGGCCGTACTTCCTCGGCGTGCTCGCGCGCTAAGGCGCTTCCTTGTTCAGGTCATCGGCCTGCAGCTTCTGCTGCTGCGCCGGCGTGAGCTTGCCGGGGCACGGGCTACCGCCGCGGATGCACTCGGCGGCCTCCGCGGACCAGCCATCCTCGCGGCAGTGACGCTGCAGCCGCGCGACCGCCTTGTCGCGCATCGTCGCCGCTGCCTTGCGGGTCGCGTCGTCGGTCGCCTCGAACACCTGGCGGTCCCAGATCGCCTTGACGCCTTCGGCGACGTGCTCGCACGGATCGGTGCTCGCGGCACTCCCCGCGCTCGTGCTCGCGCTCGGGCTCGTTTGTTTCGGGCTCGGGCTCGGATTCGACGTCTTGCTCCGGCAGGCCGCGAGCGCGAGGCACAGGACGAGCGCGTGCTTCATGGCCGAATCATAGCTACTGGCACACCTGCTGGCGATCCGAGCCGGAGATCTGCCACGCGACGCAGCCCTGGGTGATCGCGACCGTCATCCGATCGACACCCTGCAACGTGAAGCTCGCGTGCGGCGTGCCGCCGACGACGACCGAGCCCGAGACGTGGACGCCGCCGGCGCCGACCAGCAGCAGGCCGCTGCCCTCGAGCGAGCACGTCTGGCTGCCGCGATCGCACGAGTAGTAGAGGTCCGAGCGCAGCGCGGCCGTGCCGTCGTCGACCGTGAGGTCGGCGTCGTACGTCGTCGAGCCGTCGGAGATCCGCACCACGCCGTCGTACGTGATCGCGTCGAACGACAGCTGTTCGAGCTGGTAGACCGAGTCGGCGTTGTAGTCGTACGTGACGGCGTCCCAGCCCGCCGGGTTCGTCAGCGTCGCCGAGCCGCCGATCGCGGTGCCGTCGGTGGTCGTGCAGCCGCCGGTGATCGTCACCTGGCCCCCGGCGATCGCGATCGCCGGGCACGGATCTGTGCTGCCGAACGACAGCTCGTCGACGCGTGCCTGCGCGCCGAACATGTCGGCGCCGCCCGCGGCCGAGATCAGCCGCGACAGCTCGAGATCCGAGCGATCCGCGAGCTTCAGGTTGGCCTGGATGTCGGTCGTGTGCCCGCCGCACGCGGCGAGCGCTGCGAGCACGAGCGCGCTCCTCATCGCCCGCTACACCAAGCAGGCGGCGTGCCGGCGGCAACTTCGCGGCCGGCCGTCCCGCCGCGTGACCGGCGGTTCACGCCCACATGTCGGCCCGGGCGTGGCGCGCTCTACCGTGCGGCCGGGCGCGACGCGGTGGTCTCGCCCACGCGGTACACCGCGTCGTGCGACGCGTCGCGTGGTGGGCCGAGCGTCCACGGCTCTCCCGGCTCGCCGCGATGCTGGCGCTGCTCGCCGCACACGAGGTGACCGTCGCGCTCCACGCACGCCCAGAACGTGCCGCCGGTGGACGACACGTCGAACGTCGTGACGGTCAGGCCGCGCGCGACCAGCCGCGCGACCGCCGGCTCGATCGCGCCGAACGAGGTGCGCCGCGAGTGCACGTTGCCCGACAGCGCGACCATCACCGCGCCGGGATCGCGCGCGCGTGCGACGAAGCTCGCCATCGCCGCGTCGCGATCGGCTTCGCCGGGCGCGTCGTAGGCGACGACCGAGATCGCGGCGCCCGCCGCGCGCAGGTCGCGCACGCGCTCGAGCAGCGCGAGCATCGCCTCGCTCGAGCGGCCGTCGCGGCCGCGCCAGAACGGTCCGTCGAGCAGCGGCGCGCGCTCGCCGTCGCCGAGGAAGCGATCGAGGCGCGGCTGCTCGTCGCTCGGGATCTCGAGCGCGAGCTGGACCTTGCCGCGGCGCGCGGCCTGACACGCGACGTCGCCGACGAACCGCGGCGACTGCTCGGTGCCGTGCAGCTCGCCGAACCACGCGATCGCGCCTGCCGCGAGGTGCGCGTCGAGCCCGGCGATCTCGCGCTCGCACGCGAGCGATCGCCCGTGCCCGCACGCCGCCGCCGCGAGCGCGATCAGCGCAGCTTTCGCCACAGGTCGCCCGCCCTCGCGACGACGCCATCGCCGTACAGCTGCTTGATCATGCCGCGCAGCCGCTTGGTCATGTCCTTCGGCTGGCGGAACGTCATCATGTTGAGCGGGATCGACATCACCTGCTCGGCGGTCGACTTGATGCGCGTGAACTCGCGGATGCCCTCGTCGCCGTGGATGCGGCCGAAGCCGCTGTCGCCGATGCCGCCGAACGGCAGCGACGGGATGCCGGCGAACGCCATGACCGAGTTGACCGACGTCATGCCGGCGCGCAGCCGATCGGCGATCGCGCGCGCGGCCTTGCCGGCGAACACCGACGAGCCGAGGCCGTACTTGCTGTCGTTCGCGAGCTTGACCGCCTCGTCGACGGTCTCGACCTTCGCGATCGGGATCACCGGGCCGAACGTCTCCTCGGTCATCACCTTCATGCGGTGATCGACGTTCGTCAGCACGGTCGGCTGGATGTAGCTGCCGCTGATCGCGTCGGGGCCGCCGGTCAGCACCTTCGCGCCCTT
>JBLMXA010000230.1:0-10242 GCA_050257515.1 Acidobacteriota bacterium
CGCGATTCCGCCGCGGCGACGCGAACGTGCTGGTCTCGGCCCAGGTCCTCGACGAGGGGCTCGACGTGCCCGATGCCGAGATCGCGATCGTCGTCGGCGGCTCCGCCAGCACGCGCCGCCACGTGCAGCGGATCGGCCGCGTGCTGCGCCCGCGCGACGGCAAGCGCGCCCGCGTCTACGAGCTGAGCGTGGCCGCGACCAGTGAGGTCGGCCAGGTGCGCCGTCGCCGCGAAGGAGTGGTGTCGTGAAGGGGCTGCCGTACCGCCAGGCCGATCGCGACATCGTGCTGTCGCTGCTCGGCGAACACGACACGCCGTGGATCGCGAGCATCGTCGACGAGGCGGAGACCGCGCTCGGCAGGCCGTGGCACGAGCTCGGCGAGCGCCTCGAGCGGTTGACGGTGCGCACGTCGCGCGCGCGCCAGGTCGCCGTGGTGGCGGCGCTGCGGCGCTGGCTCGGACGCCGCAACGGCAAGGGCTTCACGGCCGCGCGGGTTCGCCAGCAGGTGCTCGGCACTCCCGCGCTCGCGGCCGATGACCGAGCGCGCCGCATCGCCCAGGCGGCGGCCGTGCTCGAGATGACCGTCGATGATGTCGAGGTCGCGATGTGGTCCGATCTGCCGAGCGAGCGGCTCGTCACGATGCCGCGCGGGCGCCCCGCCGAGCTCGCGCTCGCGGCCGCCGCGAACCTCGACATCCTGCAGCGCGCGCTGCGCCGCACGTTCCGCGTGCAGCTGCGCGTGTGGGGCAACCCGCGCCCGCTCGCGCGCACGGCGGCGCTGCGCGGCCTGCTCGCGACCGCCCACGCCGCTGCCGGGGAGTCGCTGCTCGACATCTCCGGCCCGCTCTCCGTGTTCCATCGCACGACCGTGTACGGGCGCGCGCTCGGCGCGCTCGTGCCCGCGCTGGCGTGGTGCCAGCGGTTCGCGCTCGAGCTGCACTGCAACCTCGGTGGCGGCGAAGGCATCGCGCGCGTCGTGTCGCCCGTGCTGCTGCCACCCGCGCCCGCTCCGAAGCGCTACGACAGCGCGCTCGAGGCGCGGTTTGCACGCGACATGACGCGCGCCGCGCCGGCGTGGCGGGTCGTCCGCGAGCCCGCGGCGATCGACGCCGGCGGCCACCTGCTGTTCCCCGACTTCGTGCTCGAGCACCGCGACGAGGACCGGCGCTGGTGGCTCGAGATCGTCGGGTTCTGGACGCCCGAGTACCTCGCGCACAAGCTCGCGCGCTACCGCGCCGCCGCGCTCGATCGCGTGATCCTGTGCATCGATCGCAAGCGCGCGCTCGCCGACGAGGACGTGCCCGCCGGCGCCCACGTCATCCGCTACGACCGCCGCATCGATCCTGCCGACGTCCTCGCGATCGTCGGGTAGGATAAAGGTAGGATGAAGGTGAAGCTCTCCGTCACGCTCTCCAAACCGACCCTGCGAGCGCTCGACAAGCTGATCGGCAAGCGCGGCAATCGCTCCGCCTTCATCGAGGAAGCCGTCCGCGAGTACGTGCTCGCGAAGCAGCGCGAGGCGCGCGACGCCCACGACCTCGCGATCTATCGCAAGCACTTCGACGAGTACGAGGCCTTCTTTCGCGAGGGCCTCGAGTTTGGCGCGCCGCTCGATCTGGAGCCGGAGGAAGAGTCGTGAAGCGGGGCGAGCTCTACCGCGTACGCGGCCCCACCGGCGACACGAAGCGCCAGCGCGTGTTCGTCGTGGTGAGCAGGCCGGCGTTCGTCGCGGCTCCGTTCTCGACCGTGATCTGTGCCCCCGTGTACACCGTGCGCCGCGGCATCGAAACGGAGGTACACGTCGGCCCTGATGAGGGACTGAAGCACGCATCGGCAATCATGTGCGACGGCCTGCACAGCCTCCCGCGCACCGCGCTGACCGACTACATCGGCACGCTCTCACCCGCGAAGCTCGTCGAGCTGCGCGCCGCGATCCGCATCGCGCTCGCGGTCGAGTGACTACGAGCCGCCGCCGCTGGTGCCGATCGCGAGGCGCGTGAGGCCGGCCTGCTTCGCGCGTTCCATCAGGTTGACGACGCGGCCGTGCTGGACGCCCTTGTCGGCCTTGAGCACGACCTGGGTCGACTTGTCGCGCGCGTAGGCCGCGCGGAACAGCGGGTCGAGATCGGCGTCGGGCAACGCCTTGCCGCCGACGACGACATCGCCGTTGAGCGGGACCATCAGCACGAGCGAGGCCTTCGACGGATCGATCTCCTGCGCCTGGCCCTGCGGCAGGTTGATCTTGATGCCGGAGGTCTTGTCCTTCTCGCTCTGCTCCTGCTGGTCCCTGACCTTCTTCTTCTCCTGGCGCGCCTCGACCTGCACGGCGAGCGCGCTCACCATGAAGATGATCAGCATCACGAGGAACACGTCGGTGAGCGGCGTGATGTTGATCTCGGCGAAGATCGACTCGTTCTCTTCGGCGCCTTCGTCGGCGCCCGCGTCAGGCAGCTTCCCGATCGCCATGCTTCTTGTCTTCCGAGTTTTCGGGTTTTTCTTCGGGCTTCCTCGCGCGGGTGGGCTGCGAGTCGCTCGGGGTTTCCTGAAGCAGCTCGAGGAACTCGTCCGTGAGCAGCTTCATCTCGGTCGCGATGCGGTTCGCGCGCTGGCTGAAGAAGTTGAACAGGATCACCGCCTCGACGGCGACGAGGATGCCCGCGGCGGTGACGATCAGCGCCTGCGAGATCGGCCCCGACACCATCGTGAACTTCACCTCTTCGTCGGCCTTGAAGTTGCCCATCGCGGACATGATGCCGACGACGGTGCCGAACAGACCGACGAACGGCGCGGTCGCGCCGATCGTGCCGAGCATCCACAGCCGGGCGCGCAGATCCTGGTTGACGCGCAGCCGCTCGCGATGGACCGCGGTGGTGACGTGCTCCGGCTTGGCGCGTCCGAGCCGCTCGTAGCCGACGAGGAACACGTCGGCGACCGGCGACGGCGAGCGCTCGCACGCCGAGCGGCCCTCCTCGAGCGCGCCGCGCGCCAGACACCGGGTCACGACCTCGCCGAGCTGACGCGCGCGCGTGACGAACTTCCACTGCGCGATCGCGCGCTCGATCCCGACTGCGAGCGCGATCACGCTGAACGCCACGACGACCCACATGGCGCCGCCGCCGTGACTCATAAGCTCCCAGATCGATTGGTCCATGCAGTACCTCGGTCTTTGATAGCACGGAGCCCTTTAGGGAGCGAACGGCGCCCTGTAGCCCCCTCCATCGAAATCCACGAACACCGGGGCGGTCACCGCCTCGGCCGGCACCCCGTGGCCGGTGAGCGCCGTGTCGATCGTTGCGCGATCTCCCGACATCAGCGCCGGCATCGTCGTCGGGCTCACGGTATCGAGCTTCTCGAGCAGCGGGAAGATGCCGCGGTTGCCGCGCGCGCGGAACACGAACCACGCGTCCTTGCCGGTCGCGCCGGCTCGCGTCGCGACGTCGCTCGCGTCGAGCGTCACCTGCACGGTCGCCTCGTAGCGCTGGAACCCGCCGCCACCGGGCAGGTTCGCGAGCTGCACCGTCATCGCCTCGGGAGCGAGCGCCGCCTGCATGCACGGATCGGCCGCGGCGAGCGTGCCGAGCGGCCGCGACGTGTAGCACTTGAGCGGGACGAGCACGGTGTTGTCGTTGGTGCCGACCGGATCGGGCGTCGAGTTCGCGAACACCTCGAGCGTGTCGATCGGTGCCCAGTCGGCGGCGGTGATCGTGACCGTGAACGTCACCGGCGCGCCGGTCGAGGTCACCGTGCGGCCGAGCGCGGGCGCACCGGCGACCTGGACGTCGATCATCGGGCCGTCGGTGACGACGATGTCGCGCGGCCGGCCCTGCGAGCCGGTCTGCGTCGCGAGCACGTCATCGATCGCGGTGCCGCTCTGGAGCGCCGACGACGAGTCGTCCGAGACGCGGACGTACGTGCGCGGCATGCCGAGCGGGTCGGCAGTGACGGTGTGCGTGTCGCTGTCGCCCGCCGGCGTCACGAAGAAACCGAGCGACAGCATGCTCAGCCAGTCGTGCATCACGCGATCGAGCGACTTGATCTCGCGCAGGCCGTCGCCGTTGGAGTCCTGGACGTCGAAGCCGTTCCAGATCTCGAGCCCGTTGAAGTTGTCGCTCCACAGCGACTCGCCCGGCAGCCGCAGGTAGTCGTTCGGCACGTCGGCGTTCTCGTAGTCGCCGAAGATCGTGTGGTTCGCGAAGTCGTACTTGATGTTCGCGCGGTTGAACGCGGCCTGGAACTCGCCAAAGCCCGTCGAGCGGGGATGGTTGACCTGGACCATCTGCGCGCCCTTCGCCTGCATCGCGCTGAAGATGTCGCCCGGCGTCATCGCGTCGCCGGCGACCGAGCCCTGCGCCCAGTCGATCGCGCCGCGGTTCGCGCTGTTCGGATCGGGCACGAGCGGCCAGCAGTTGAAGTGGCCGTACGCGAACGGCGTCACCTCCATCCCGGGGACCGTGCGGAGCAGGCTGTCGAGGTGCATCTGCTGGACGAGCGCCTCGAGATCGGTGACGTAGTCGTGATCGGTCGCCGCGAACATCTCGACGCCCGCCGACACCGCGCTCTCGATGCGATCCTCGAGCATCACCGGCGAGTCGGGCGAGTTCAGCATGTGGACGTGCCAGTCGGTCGCGAGGTAGCCCGGCGTCGGCACGACGTGCTTGAGCGTGAACGTGTAGCTGCCGGTCGCGGTGACCGGCTGCGACGCGACCGACCACTCGGTGCCGCGCGACGCGTAGATCCGGTACGTGCCTCCGGCCGGCAGGTAGATCGCGGGATCGACGCCGTCGCCGACGTCGACGGTGGTGCCGCGGATCGCGTGCAGCTGGGTGACGACGCCGTTCGAGCGGTCGTACGTCTCGAACACGCGCAGGTCGGGAAACGCCGGATGGTCGCCGAGCACGACCAGCCGGCCGGGGATCGGCTGACCGGTGTCGAAGTCGACGATCTGGAAGTCGACCTTGATCGGCTGGGGGATCGCGAGGTTCACGGTGTCGGAGGCCGGCATCACCTGCGACCGGCCGACGTTCTTGACCTCGGCGCGGACGAGCAGGTTGCCCGCCGCGGTCGGCACCTGACCGCTGTAGGTGCCGTCCGGAGCGACGTCCATGTAGAGCACCGCGTGATCGATCGCGGCGCCGTTCGCGTCGGCGACCGTCTCGTCGTCGAGCGTGCCGTTGCCGTTGCCGTCGACGAATACACCGACGCGCGCGCCGATCGCCGGCGTGCCGTCGGCGTACGTCACCTTGCCGGCGATCGGCGCCAGCGTCTCCTTGTTGTAGGTGCGCCACGCCGCGTCGACGTCGGAGGCGTCGCGGGCGACGACGAGGTCGTAGCGCTGCATCACGCCCTGCCCGGGCTTGAGGTGCAGGAAGTACTTGTCCTTCTGCAAGATCTCGAGCAGGAAGTCGTTGCCGTCGAGCAGCACCGACACGCCGGCGATCGCGGCCTGCGTGTGCGTCGTCGGCTTGTCGTGGCGCGGGATCAGGCCGTACGCGACGCCCGGGCCCTGGTACACGACGTAGTCCGACGGCGACGGCGTACCGAGCGTCGCGAGCGCGTTGATGTCGGCGCGCTCGAAGCCGCGCGTGTTCGTCCACACCTCGGTGTTGCCGCCGGTGTCGGCGATCGTGCCCATCGGGCCGGCGATCGGATCCTTTCCGGCGTCGAACAGCGAGTGATAGACCTCGAGCGTGGTCGTGCCGGGCGCGAGCACGTACGTCGTCGCGCACTCGGCGCCGTCGTCGATGTCGGGATCGACCGTCGGATCGACCGGCAGCGCGCCGATGCCCTTGATGTTGATGAAGTCGTCGTTCGCGGTCTTGCCGATCGCGCGGATCACCGCGACGCCGCCCTCGGAGCCGTCGCGCACGATCTCGATGCGATCGGGCTCGCACGTGCGGCCGACGATGTACATCATCGCGAGCTCGCCGAAGTGATCGTCGACGATCTGCTTCGTGCCGTCGGTGAGCACGGCATCGACGACGTTGCCGCCCTGCGGGACGACGCCGATCACGCGCGTCGGCGCCTGGATGATGAACGTCACGCGATCGTTCTTGACGTAGAAGTCGCCGACCAGGCCGCTCTGCGCGGGGCCGGTGACGAGCTGGCTCGGGTCGGTGACCTCGCCCGCGAACACCTGCTGCGCGTCGTGCGTCGGCGGGGGCAGCTTGGGGAAGTAGTCGGCGAGCCCGGGATCCGAGCTGCACGCGGCGAGACTTGCGACGAAGACGAGGCGAACCCGTGACATGAGGCCGACTCTAAGCGAATTGGTCCGGCCACTGGTGGGGAACTTTGCGCCGGTTGTCGCGCTGCCGGGGCTGTGGTCGAATGCGCTCGCGATGAGCCGGATGGTCAAGTGCGCGAAGCTCGGTGAGACCCTGCCCGGGCTGCCGTACAAGCCTTTCAACGACGCGCTCGGGCAGCGCATCTACGACACGATCTCGATGAAGGCGTGGCAGGAGTGGATCGAGCACTCCAAGCGCATCGTCAACGAGTACCGGCTCGACCTCACGCAGAAGAAGGCGCACGAGGTGCTCAAGGAGCAGTGCGAGGAGTTCCTGTTCGGCAGCGGCGGCCAGGCCCCGCCCGAGTACGTGCCGGAGAAGGGTCATTGACGACCGCGTAGCGCTGTTCCGCTGGCTGCCGCGGCTCGCCGCGCGCGTGCCGTGGATCGTGCTCGGAGACTGGCCGACCCCGCTCGACGCGATCGCGATCGACGGCCGGCCGGTGTGGGTGAAGCGCGAGGGCGACTCGAGCCCGCACTACGGCGGCAACAAGGTCCGCACGCTCGAGGCGTGGCTCGCGCACGCGGCCGCGCGCGGGGCCCAGCGGATCTGGGCGATCGGCGCGTACGGCTCGAACCACGCGGTCGCGACGATCGTCCACGCGCGCGCCGCGGGGCTCGACGCCGGCGCGATCGTGTTCCCGCAGCCCGCGAGCGAGTGGGCGATCGAGAACGCGGGCGCGCTGATCGCGTCGCGCGTGCCGCTCGTGCGGCTGCGCTCGGTCGTCGAGGTGCCGGTCGCCGGCGCGCTGGTCGCGCGGCAGGCCGGCGCGATCGTGATGCCGCCGGGCGGCGCGTCCACGGTCGGCACGTTCGGCGCGCTGTCGGCGGCGTTCGAGCTCGCCGAGCAGATCGCGGCGGGCGTCGCGCCGCCGCCGCGGCGGATCGTGCTGCCGGTCGGCTCGACGTGCACGACCGCGGGCCTGCTCGCCGGGCTCCACGCGGCGCACGCGCTCGGCGCGTGGCAGTGGCCGCTGCCGATCGTGCACGGCGTGCGCGTGACGCCGTGGCCGGTGACGTCGCGCGTGCTGACCGCGGAGCTCGCGCAGCGCACGCTCGCGCGGCTCGCCGCGCTCGGCGGCCCGCACGTCGCCGCCACGCTGCGCGAGCTGACGAGCCGGCTCGTGATCGATCCGCACGAGCTCGGCGGCGGCTACGGCCGGCCGACGCCGCGCGCGTGGGCCGCGATGCGCGAGATCTCCGACCCGCGGCTCGACGGCGTGTACTCGGCGAAGGCGGCGGCCGCGCTGCTGCGCCTGCATCGCCGCGGCATCGGACCGCTCGTGTTCTGGGCGACGAAGTCGACCGTGCGCATGCCGTCGCCGCCGCTCGACGCGCTCCGCGGTGCGCCGCGCAAGCTCGTGCGGTGGCTTACTTGACCCGCTCGGTCTCGGCCGGGCGCGCGCGCTTCTGCTGGTTGCGCTCGTCGGTCTGCTCGGCAGCCGCGCGGATGTAGCCCGAGCAGCTCTTGAGCTGGCGATTCTGCGCGACGTTCTGCTGGTAGAACTCGGGCGCGCGGGCGCGGATGTTCATCGCGTGCTTCGCGGCCTCGACGCAGTCCTTGTGGGCGAGCGCGATCGTCTTGTTCAGCTCGCTCTGCGCCCACGCCATCAGCGACGCGTCCTGCGCGTTCTTCGCCTGCGCGGGCGCGGGGCCGGCGGTGTCGGCCTTCGAGCGCGGCGCCTCGCTCGTGGTCGCGACGGTCGGCGCGGGTGGCGGAGGCGGCTGCATCTGCGGCGCGGGCGCGGGCGCCGCGGGGGCACGAACGCCGCCGGTGGCAGGCGCGCTGCCGGCACCACCGGCGCCGATGCGTCCCGACAGGTTGTCGTCGAGCGACGCGAAGCCGCCGCGATCGGCAGACTTGCGCTTCGGAGCCTCGAGCTCGCGCGGCATCGGCTCCTTCTTCGCCGTGGTGATCGCGATCGGCCTCTGCGGTGCGGAGTGCGCCGACGGCTTCGCCTCCTGCCGCAACGACAGCTCGGCGGACTTGTCCTTCGCGACCTCGAGCTTCTTCTCTTGTTCGGCCGGCGCCTGCGGCGTGCCGGCCGGCGCGGCCTGGTCCTGGCGCGCGCGCGTGTCGTGGTCGGCCGGCGCGGTCTCGCCCTCGGCGAGCCCGACCGAATAGCCGGAGCCGGCCGCGACACCATTCGCGGCCTCCGGCTCGGAGGGCGGCGTCGACGCGGTCGGCTCGGCGCGGTCGGTCGCCGCGGGCGCGGCGACTTCCTTGCCGGCGAACTGATCGCCCTTCTTCATGTAGAGCGTGCCGGCGACGCCGACGACGACCACGAGCATCGCCGCGGCCGCCATCGCGGGGTGCGCCATGAACGACCGCGCGAGCCGCGCGAACCAGCCTTCCCGCTCGACCTGCTCCTGGCGAGCGACCCGCGGTGCGCGGCGGTGCGCCTCCTGCAGCAGCAACGCCGAGATCGCCTGCGGCGGGTCGTGCTGGACCTCGAGCACGCGGCTCTCGCGCACCGCCTGGCGGGCGGTCTGGAGGTCCGCGAGCGCGCTGCGGTCGGCCGGGTGCGACTCGAGGTGAGCCGCCAGTCGCGCCTCTTCAGCGGGCGTCAGCTCGCCGTAGAGCGCGCCGACGAGCAGCGCGTCGATGTCCTGACGGTCGACCATTGGATCCTGCGTCCTTATACTACGTGTGTACCGGGCATGCGACGAACACCGGTCCCAGGACCTAAGAAGATCGAGGAGTTCGGGGATCGTCTCTTGCCGGTTACAAACGCCGGAGCAGGCGCTTCGATCTAACGCGGTGCTCAGCCGGGACCGCGTCGCGGGTCGCATCGCCAAGTGGGCATGGTCACTCCTGGTTCGGCTGACAGCTCCATTCGATCGCCTCGATCGACCAGCCGTCATCGCCGCACTGGCCCGCGTCGGCCTGCGCCGACGACGTCGTGCCCTCCGCGAGGCTCAGCTTGCTCGTGCTCGGGTGGACGGCACGCCGCTTCTTCGAGTCCGGCGCGCACACGACGCGCCACGAGATCGTGCAGTCGACGGGGATCGAGCACGAGTTGTGGAGCGTCATCTCCAGCGCGGAGTCGCCCTTCTCGGCCTGCACGAACGACGTGCAGTCGGCGACCGACTTCCTGTGATCGGCGAGCGCGGGAACGGTGATCGAGATGGCGAGGGCGCACGTCGCCCAGCGCGCCCACGAAGCGGTACGCATGGCAGACCTCCGGTGACGGCGCGCGAGCGCCGACCGCGCGCCGCCCACGACCTCGTGGCATCGCGCGATCGCAGCGCGCTGCTGGAGTCAGCAGCGGCGCCGTCGGTTACGGAGCTTGTGACAACGCTGCGCGCCGGCGGTTTCGCGAATCTGCTCGCCAGTGCGAAACTCCGCGAATGCCAAGCCCTCTCGACGTCTTCCGCCCGGACACGCTCGCCGGACACGTGGCGCTGATCACCGGCGGTGGCACCGGGATCTGCCGCGGGATCGCGCACGCGTATGCGCGATCCGGCGCGGACGTGTGCATCGTCAGCCGGAAACCGGACGTGCTCGCGCGAACCGCGCAGGAGCTGTCGGACGCCACCGGACGTCCGGTGCTCGGACACGCGGCGGACGTCCGGAATCCGGACGCGATCGCCGAGGCGGTCGAGGCGACGCGCGCGCGGTTCGGCAAGCTCGACACGCTCGTCAACGGCGCCGCCGGCAACTTCCTCGCGCCTGCCGCCGCGCTCTCGCCGAACGGCTTCAAGACGGTGATCGAGATCGATCTCGTCGGCACGTTCCACGCGTCGCGTGCCGCGTTCGAGGCGCTGCAGCGGAGCGGCACCGGGCTCGTGCTCAACATCAGCGCGACGCTGCACTACCACGGCACGCCTCTACAAGTTCACGCGTCGGCGGCGAAGGCCGGCGTCGACGCGATCACGCGCAACCTCGCCGCCGAGTGGGGCCAGTTCGGCGTGCGCGCCGTCGGCATCGCGCCGGGCCCGATCGACGAGACCGAGGGCAT
>JBLMXA010000231.1:0-6650 GCA_050257515.1 Acidobacteriota bacterium
CGCGTCGCCGACGCGTCGGTGATGCCCGAGATCATCGGCGGCAATACGAATGCGGCGGCGATCATGATCGCCGAGAAGTGCGCCGACCTCGCGCTCGCCGCGAGCTAGCTGCGGCGCCGGCGTGTGTGTGGATGTGTGGTCTCGCCCTCGCCGAGGGCGTCGACCACCTGCTCGATCAGCTTCTCGTCGAAATCGGTCGTCTGGGCCCGCCGCGCGACCTCCGCGAGCATCGCGGTGGTCATCGGATCCTCGATCGTCGCGGTCCGCGACCGGATCGGTGGACGCGGCTGCTCCGCGGCCGCCTCTGGTTTCGCCGGCTTGGCGGGTTCCGCGACGCCGACGTTCTTGGTCAGAGCAGCAAGGCTGCCGCTGTCGAAGCGGCGAGTCTTGCGGGCTGGCCTGTTGTCGCCCCCACTCATTTTTTCGAGCCTAAACCAACTCGCACGAGCTCTGCCGCAAAATTCGTCAGCGCCACGGTGTGGCGCGTACCGCCATTGTGCGGCGCGTTCCCACCCTGCTACGAACGTCGAATGGATCGCACGCTGTTCAGCGAGGAGCACCAGACGTTTCGCAAGGCGTTTCGCAGCTTCGTCGAGCGCGAGATCGCGCCGCACCAGCAGCGCTGGCGCGAGGCCGGCCAGGTCGATCGCGAGGCATGGCGCAAGGCGGGCGCGCAGGGCTTCCTGTGCCCGTGGCTCGACGAGAAGTACGGTGGCGCGGGCGCGGATTTCCTGTGCTCGGTGATCGTGATGGAGGAGCTCGCGCGCGCCTACGAGAGCGGCTTCGCGATGGCGCTCCACTCCGAGATCGTCGTGCCGTACCTGTACTCGTTCGGCAGCGAGGAGCAGAAGCAGAGGTGGTTGCCCGGCTGCGCGTCGGGAGAGCTCGTCACCGCGATCGCGATGACCGAGCCCGGCACCGGCTCGGACCTCGCGAACATCGCGACCACCGCGGTCAAGGACGGCGACGACTACGTGGTGAACGGCAGCAAGACGTTCATCTCGAACGGGCAGCTGTGCGACCTCGTCCTCGTCGCCGCGAAGACCGATCCGGATCCGGCGAACGCGCACAAGGGCATCTCGCTGTTCGTCGTCGAAGCGAACCGCAAGGGCTTCACGCGCGGCAAGCGCCTCCACAAGATGGGCATGGCGTCGCAGGACACGAGCGAGATGTTCTTCGAGGACTGCCGCGTGCCCGCGGCGAACCGGCTCGGCGCCGAGGGCGGCGGGTTCATGATGCTGATGCAGAAGCTCCAGCAGGAGCGGCTGTGCGTCGCGATCGGCGCGGTGTCCGGCGCGGAGCAGGTGCTCGAGGACACGATCGCGTACACGAAGGAGCGCAAGGCGTTCGGCAAGCCGATCTCGAAGTTCCAGAACACGCAGTTCAAGCTCGTCGAGGCGCTCGCGAAGGTCGAGGTCGGCCGCGCGTACGTCGACAAGGTCGTCGCCGAGCACGTCGCCGGCAAGTACCTGGTCAAGGAGTGCTCGATCGCGAAGTTCTGGACCACCGACATGGCGCAGGAGGTGATCGATGCCTGCCTGCAGTTCTTCGGCGGCTACGGCTACATGCTCGAGTATCCGGTGACCCGTGCGTTCATGGACGCGCGCGTGCAGCGCATCTACGCCGGCACGAACGAGATCATGAAGGTCATCGTCGCGAAGCAGATCGGGTTGTGACCGGCGTGTCGAGCTCGGGGTAGCGGCGGAAGATGCCGTGCTCGGAGAACGGGTAGCGGCGATCCGAGGCGAGGTACGCCGCGATGCGCGGCCGCGCGGCGACGCGATCGTGCAGCGCGAGCAGCCGGGGGACCTTGCGGCGCAGCTTGCCGAGCGCCCGCGGGAACGCGTAGCTCAGGCCCTCGACGATCTGGAACGCGGCGAGATCGACGTAGGTCGCGCCGCGGCCGACGAACCAGCCGGTGTCGGTGCGGTCGAGCGTGCGCTCGAGCCAGCCGAGGAACTTCGGGAGCCGCGCGTCGCGGAACGACTGCGCGCGGAGCCGCGCGGCCGGCTTCTGCTCGTCGTAGTACTTGTCGACGGCAACCGGATGGTGCGTGTCGTGGACCTCGTCGATCAGGTCGGCGATCGTCAGCATGATCGTGCGCGCGACGTAGCGCCCGCGCTCGTCTCGCGGCGCGCGGCCGAGCTGCTCGCCGAGGAAGCTCGCGATCAGCGCGCTCTGCGCCATCCACACGCTGCCGGCGTGCAAGAACGGCGGCGCGAACGGCAGCAGCTCGCGGGCGCCGCCGCCGAGGATCGCCTGCATCTTCTTCATGCCGCCGGGCTCGCGCGTGATGTCGACCCAGTCCGCCGCCGCATCCTCGAGCACGAGCCGCGCGAACTCGCCGCGGCCCTGGATCGGCCAGTAATAGAGCTCGTAGCGCATGCGGCGGAAGCTACCACCGGCCGGCGACCGCGAGTCCCGGGATGAGGCCGTCGCGGGAGCGGAGCGGCGCGAGCGTGACCGCGGCGTGCGCGGCGTTGTAGTCGCGCGCGGCTACATCCGCGCTGGCGATCTCGTAGAGCATGCCGAGCCCGTACGCGGCCGCGCCGGCGAGGAACAGCCCGGCGCCGACATCGGCCTGGTCTGGATGGTCGCAGCGATCGACGCAGCCGAGCACCATCGTCGCGCCGACGACGCCGGCGCTGGCGCCGGCGAGTCGTATCGCGAGGCCCGTGCTCCAGATGCGCCCGGCGTAGATGTGCCCGACCGTCGGTCCGATCGCGAACGCCGCGAGCCCCGCGACGACGATCGGCCCCTCGCCCGGGTCGGAGCCGGAGCGATGCCCCGCCGCGAGCAGCATCAGCCCGCCGGCCGCGGTCGTACCGAACGACAGCGCGATCGCGACCCCCGAGCTCTTGCGGTCCACGGGATCGGCAGGATGCGCCGACGGCGGCGCGCCGAGGCAAGCGGCAACAGCGGGGTCGAGCACGAAGACGTGCGCGTAGTAATCGGCGTCGAGCGCGCGAACATGCGACGCGATCGTCGGCAGTGCGGCGCACTGGCCGTCGCGCGCGATGTGACGGGCGGTCTCGGCGAGCTGGTCGAGCTCGCGCGGCGCAGCCGGCTGTGCCGACGCGGTGCCGGCGAGCGCGGCGACGAGCAGCGCGATCCGCATGCCTCCATGCTGTCCGATGTCGCGGCGACGACGGCGCGCTTCACGCGTTGCTCACACGACGATCACGTGCCTATCGTCCACGCCGATGACCACGGCCGTGATCGACATCGGGACCAACACGCTGCTGCTGCTGATCGTCGACGACAGGCTCCAGCGCGTGGTCGATCTGTGCCGGTTCGGGCGGCTCGGCAAGGGGCTCGACGCGAGCGGCCGGCTCGCCGACGACGCGATCGCGAACAGCCTCGCGATCTGCCGCGAGTATCGCGGCGTGATGGACGCGAACCGCGTCGCGCGCGTCTCCGTGATCGGCACCCAGGCGCTGCGCGAGGCGGCGAACGCCGCGGCGTTCGTGCAGCCGGCCGAGCAGATCCTCGGCGCGCCGATCGAGATCATCGCCGGCGCGCGCGAGGCCGAGCTCGCGGCGACCGCGGTCGCGCGGACGTTTCCCGAGCTGGCGCGCGAGCCGTACGTCGTCGTCGACGTCGGCGGCGGCTCGACGGAGCTCATCGCGGTCGAGGCCGGGCGCGTCGCCAGCGCGGTCAGCGTCAAGATCGGCGCGGTGCGGCTGACCGAGCGGCACTTCCACCACGATCCGCCGACCGCGGAGGAGCGCCGCGCGCTCGAGGACGACGTCGATCGCCAGCTCGCGCCGCTCGCGCTCCCGCGCGGCGTGCCGATCATCGCGACCGCAGGCACCGCGACGACGATGGCCGCCGTCAAGCTCGCGCTCGCCACGTACGACCCCGACGCGGTGACCGGCCTGCGCCTGTCGCCGGACGCGATCGCCGAGCTCTACGCTCGCCTCGCTGCGGCCACGGTCGCCGAGCGTCGCGCGACGACCGGCATCGAGCCGCAGCGCGCCGACGTGATCGCCGCGGGTGTCGCGATCTACGCGCGCGCCGTGCACCGCATCGCCGCGCCCGTCGTGATCACGTGCGACCGCGGCATCCGCTGGGGCCTCGCCTACGAGCGCGCGGCTCAGCCCGCGGGGTGAAGCGCGGGCGCGAGGTGCCAGAGCATGAGGTAGACGAGCACGCCGGTGACCGAGACGTAGACCCAGATCGGCCACGTGAACCGCACGATCCGCTTGTGCGCCGCGAAGTCGCCGCGCAGGCCGCGACGGAGCGCGGCGACCACGAGCGGGACGAGCACGATCGCGAGCACCATGTGCGTCGAGAGGATCACGAGGTAGACCGCGCGATCCCAGCTGCCCGGGCCCGGGTAGTCGTGGCGGCCGCTCATCGCGAAGCGGACGAGGTAGCTCGCGAGGAACACCGCCGATGCGGTGAACGCCGACAGCATGCGCTTGCGATGCAGCACGCGGTCGCCGCGCGCGATCGCGGCGCGGCCGAGCAGCAGGTACACGAAGCACGTCAGGTTCAACCCGGCGTTGATCGCGGGATGAAGCTGCGCCCAGGTCACGAGTGGCCGCCGAAGACCATCACCGCGAACAGGATCGGCATGTAGATGATCGAGGTCAGGAACACGCCGCGCGCCCACTTCGCGCTGCCGTCACCGCGGAAGCCCTGGACGAGCACGAGCGCGCCGAGCACGGCCGCGGTGACGAGATAGAGCGTGCCGGTGACGCCGAGCAGCGCCGGCGCGAGGCTGACCGCGACCTGCACGACGAGGAACTCGAGGATCGCGCGGCGCGCCGCGGCGACGCCGTGCGTGCCGGGCAGCGTCTTCAGGCCGGCGGCGTCGTACTCGCGCTGGCGGTAGATCGCGATCGCGTGGGTGTGCGGGATCTGCCAGAAGAACAGCACGCCGAACACCGACAGCCCGGCGAGATCGATGCGTCCCGTCGCCGCCGTCCAGCCGATCAGCGCGGGCATCGCGCCGGGCACCGAGCCGATCCAGGTCGCCCAGTGCGTGCGCTGCTTCATCGGCGTGTAGACGCCGACGTACAGCAGCAGCGCGACGAGCCCGAGCGCCGCTGGCACGATCCCGACCAGCGCGAGCACGGGCAGCGCGATCGCGCCCTGCAGCGCGCCGAACGCGAGCGCGGTCGCCGGCTCGAGCCGCTGGCCCGGCAGCGGCCGGTTCTTCGTGCGCGACATCAGGCAATCGACGTCGCGCTCGAGCCACATGTTGAGCGTGTTCGCCGCGCCGACGATCAGCGCGCAGCCGACGAGCATGAGCACCGCGCGCGACGGGCTCGCCGCGACCGGCGCGAGGCTGAGCGCGCCCGCGGCGGTCAGCAGCGCCATGATCATGATGCGCGGCTTGACGAGCTGGACGAGGTCGACCGTCTTCGCGGTCGCTTCCCTCGCGGTCACTCCCCCACCGCCTTCGCCATCGGCAGCTCGACCTCGACCGGCACCGTGCGCTCGCCGGTCATCAGCCACGACGACATCCACAGCGCCCACAGGCTCGCCGCGCCCGCGAAGTGGCCGACCGCGAGCGGCACCGCGCGCATCGTCAGCACCGTGAAGATGCCGAGCGTGACCTGGCCGGCCACGAGCACCGGCGCGATCAGCGCGAGCGTGCGCAGCTGCGGCCACGCCTTCGCGCGCCGCCACACCTTCACCGCGGCGGTGGTCGTCACGATCGCGACGACGACCCCGAACCCGCGATGGATCATGTGCAGCTGCTGGACGTGCGCCGCGGGCCACCACTCGCCGCTGCGCGTGCACGACGGCATGCCGAGGCACACCATCGCCGCGCCGAGGTGGCGCACGAGCGCACCGAGCAGCAGCTGCACGAACACCGCGCCGCACGCGATCGCGATCCACGTGCGCGCCGGGCCGAGATCGGCTCGCAGCTTGTCATGGCGCGCCAGCTCCATCGCGCTCGGCGCCGGCCGCGTGCGGAACGCGGTGTAGATCAGCGTCGCGAAGTAGCTCATGCCGAGCAGCAGGTGCGCCGTCGACACGTACCACGGCAGCTTGAACTTGACGGTGAGCGCGCCGAGCGTGCCCTGCGCGATCACGAGATCGAGCAGCAACAGCCCGAGCGCTGCACCTGCCTCGCCTCGCTGGAGCGCGACGA
Organism: Acidobacteriota bacterium; assembly: GCA_050257515.1. GTDB lineage: Bacteria > Myxococcota_A > Polyangia > Haliangiales > Haliangiaceae > JABFXX01. The sequence goes on from JBLMXA010000231.1 coordinate 6,110, forward strand.
TCACGAGCACCGCGAAGTAGGTCCCGGCGCACGCGAGCGGCAGCGCGGTGATCGCGCCGGTCTTGAACACGTAGCCGAGGCACGCGACGCCGATCAGCTCGAGCACGAGCAGCTCGATCCCGAGCTTGCGCCGCGGGATGCGCAGCAGCAGCAGCAGCGTGAGCGCGATCTGCAGCAAGCCTACCGTCATCGCTGCAAGCCGGTGACCGTGCTCGTAGAGCACACCGCCCACCATCGGTGGGAACAGCTGCCCGTGACAGACGAGCGTCGGCTCCGGACACGCGAGGCTCGATCCTGTCGGATTCACGGTCCCGCCGATCACCAGCAGCACGAACGTGGCGGCTGCGGCGAGCTTGGCGAACCGGTGCTCCAGCATCGTGTCGTCGGTGGGTACCACATTTGATGCCACTTCCACGAGATCCTCGGGCGGATGCGACAACACGCCGCCGCCTGACTGGATCTCAGCGATTTCGACCGGTTATCATCGGAGCCTCGGATGGCCGACTCGTGGGTGGAATCGACGTCGATCGGTACGCTCCGA
>JBLMXA010000232.1:0-9265 GCA_050257515.1 Acidobacteriota bacterium
GCCCACCACGATCCGGAAGAGCCCCGTGGTCGCCGCCGACAGCTCGAGCGGCGGCGGCGCGTCCAGCTGCGGCAGCAGATCGTGCGCCCGGACGATTGGCCCGGCGACGAGCTGCGGGAAGAACAGCACGAACGTCGCGAACTGCACGACCGAGCGGGTCGCCTTGAGCTGCCGGCGGTAGACGTCGATCGTGTACGACAGCGACTGGAACGTGTGGAACGAGATGCCCGCGGGCAGGATCAGGTAGAGCTTGCGCACCGGCAGGTGCAGCACGTCCTGGGTGACGAAGTTCGTGTACTTGAAGAAGAACAGGATCCCGAGGTTCGAGCACAGCGACACGATCACGAGGACCTTGCGCACGAGCGGGTTCTCGCTCTGCTCGATCCACAGCGCGAGGTAGTAATCGAGCACGATCGTGCCGAGGAGCAGGCCGAGCAGGTAGCGGTACGGGCCCGGCATCTCCGCCGCCCACGCCTGATAGAAGAGCGCGCTCGCGACGAACAGCACGACGACGCGCCCGAGCGGGCGGTGGACGTCGGAGCGCGCGGCGCCGATCGCGATGCCGAGGCCGAACAGCACGAGGAGATGGCCGTGGGCGGCGAGCACGCGCGTGACGTCGTCGAGCGCGCCGGCCTCGTGCGCGGCGAGCACGGTCGTGCCGACCGCGGCGAGCGCGGCGACGAAGCCGCGCGCGATCCAGCGCTGGCCGCGATCGCTCGCGATCCACGGTGCGCGGCGCGCGCCGAGCGCGACCGCGCCGGCGAGCACCGCCGAGCCGAGCGCCCAGTGCCACGCGAGCTCGAGCGTCCACGCGGCGTGCGGCCCCTGCGGGTCGCCGTACATCGCGAGCTGCCACAGCGTGCCGCCGATCGGATCCCACAGGCCGCTCGGATCCTTCGACACGAGCAGGAACACGAGATCGCCGAGCAGCACGATCAGCGCGGCGCGCGCCCACCCGCTGCGGCGCGCGAGCGCGTACATGAAGAACACCGCGATCAGGAAGATCGGGTAGTCGGGCGAGGAGAAGAGCATTACGGGCCGACCGGCACGGGCCCGGGCAGCAATGCGTCACTCGGCTTCGCGGGCGGCGGCGGCGCCGCGGGCTTGCTCGCCGGCAGCTGGTGCGCGGCGCGCCAGCGCTCGTAGGCATCGAGCAGCGCGCCCGACAGCGAGTCGGCCCAGCGCTGGTAGCCGAGGTCCGTGAAATGGACGCGGTCCTTGTACGCGGCCCTCGGCTCGGAGTTGAACCACGTGTCCATCTGATCGCCGCCGCCCATCGCCGCGAACGTGTCGAAGAACGCCACGTGGTTGCGCAGCGCGGCCGCGTGCTCGACGGCGATGATCTCGCCGAGGATCGCCGGCGTGCGCCACTGGCACTCGGGGATCACCGCGGCATCGCTGCCTGCCTTCGCCTTCATGCGGTCGCACGCCTTGCCGGCCTCGCGCACGCCCATGTCGGGCGGCCCGAGGATCAGGATCGACGCGGTCGGCGCGGCGGCGCGGATGCGCAGGATCGTCTCGTCGTAGTACTTCGCGAGGTCGTCGAGGTTGAGATCGGGATCGTCGGCCTCGTTCGTGCCGTACTGCAGCACGACGAGCCGCGGGTCGCGCGTCGCGAGCTGCTCGCCGATGATCGACCAGTCCCACGAGCGCAGGCTGCCGAGCCGGCGGCCGACGACGCCGAGCGAATCGACGATCACGCCGGGCCGCATCCGCTCCATCACCACGCCGAACAGATCGAGCGTGCCGCCGCCGCCGTGCTCGAGCGTCAGCCGGTGATGACCGTCGGGCACGGGCACGACCTGGCGCGCCGGGTGCGGCGGCTCGATGGCTGAAGTCTTGGTCGCGAGCGTCTGCCAGGCACCATCGTCGACCTTGTAGCGGAGCACGCCGTGATCGGGCGCCGCGTAGTAGAGGATCTCGAACTGGCCGACGCTGCCGTCCTCCGCGCAGTCGCTGCACGTCTCGACCCACAGCTGCGCGCCCTTGTGCTGGCCGGTCACGCGGATCCCGCCGATGCCGAACGGCTCGGTGTCGTGGCGCGCGCCGCCGACCATCGCCTTCCACACGCCGTCGGTGCCGTACTTGACGTCGCGCTGGTAGTAGTGGCGCGTCGGCGGGTGTCCGGCCGCGACGAGGCCGCGCCCGGCGTCGCCGAACCGCGCCTGCCACGCGACGCGGATGCGCGACGTCAGCGAGTCGCCCGCGGTGTGCGAGTCGCCGAAGAACAGCAGCAGCACGCGGCCGCCCGGATCGCCGCGCTCGGCGGCGTCGAGGCCGGTGAACAGGCCGTCGAGTGTTCCGGATGCCGCGTCGAGCGCGCCGAGCACGCGCGGCGCCGGCGGCTCGACCTGCACCGGCACCGCGGTCTCGGCGGCGACCTGCACGCCGGGGATCGCGACCGCGCCCGAGCCCGGCGCGCGCGGCGACTGGATCTTCTGCGCGCGCTCGCCGTCGCAGCCGCTGCCGCAGCCGACGAGCGCCGCGAGCAGCAGCGCGCCGCACACAAAGCTACTCGTGCGCATACCGCCTGTACCCGGCCATCAGCGCGTCGTGGACCGCGTCGGCCATCCGGTTCGCACCGCGCTGGGTGAGGTGCTGGAAGTCGCTCGACACGAGGCCCTTGCGGAACCATTTCGCCGCCGAGCCCTTGCCGCCCATCCAGTCGTACGTCGAGTAGAACGCGCAGCCCTGCGCGTGCGCCGCCTTGCGCTGCGCGTCGACGAGCAGCGGCATCACCGGGCGCGACCGGTAGTCGCCGTCGTGCTCCTCCGCCTGGTCGGTCGGCGACACGACGAGGCACGAGCGATCGGCGATCGCCTTGCGGATCGGAGCCAGCACTGCCTCGTAGTGTGACTGGTAATCCTTCGTGTCGCGATCTCCAGGCGACAGCCACTCCGCCTCGTTCGCTCCGATCATGATCATCACGAGATCCGCGCCGCGGTGATCGACCTCGGCGGCCCAGTGCTCCGGATCGTTGGCGCCGAAGCTCTTGACGTTGACGCTGACGATCCCGAGGTTATCGACCACCGCGCCGCGGTCGTTCTCGAGATCGAGGCCGAACAGGCGCACGTTGCCGCGCGTGTCGATCACGAGCTTCTTCACGCCATCGGCCGCGCGCCCGGTGGCCCACCCTGCCGCCTTCTGGTCGCCTGCCGTCGCCGCGCGCACCAGCTCGGCGCCGTCCCCGGTGATCGTCACCTCGCCGCCGTGCGGCTGCGCCAGGTAGTAGAGCTCGACGCCGGTGACCTTGCCGCTCGCCAGCTTGATCGTCGCGCGGCCGCCGTCGGTCTCGGCGGTGCTGCCGGCGGGGCCATAGAGGCCGTCGCTGGTGCGGTTCGTCGAGATCGCGTACGGGCGCCAGCCGGCCTCGTCGCCGCGGATGATCGCCTCGTTGTTGCAGAACCGGTGCGGGCGCACGACGTACACGAAGCCGGGGCCGCCATCGCCGAGGTCGTCCTGCAGCCGCTTGCGCAGCCGGCCCGCGAGCTGGTCGTCGGCGATCACCGAGTCGCCGTACCAGGACACGCGCACCGCGCGGCCGAGCGTGCCCTTCTGCTCGGCGGCGACCGCCTTGTAGAAGCCTTCCATCGCGTGGCGCGGATCGTCGAGCGCGCCGACCTGCTCGGGGTAGCCGGGACCGCTCGCCACCGGCGGCGGCGCCGGCGAGACGTCGGTGTCGTCGACGTCGGCGACGATCGGGCCGGGCGTCGCCATCGGGTTCGCCGGCTGCGCCGTGTCGTGAGCGCGCTGCGCGGTGAGCCGGTCCGCGATCGCCTGGACCCCACCGTCGAGCACGCACAGCGCGACCACGAGCGCGCCGACGAACCACGCGATCACCGGCGCGATCGTCCAGCTCCGATCGGGCATCCCGGTCGACCCTAAACGAACCCCCGAGGGAGTCAAGGAAGTGATCTCGCGCTGGCCCGCCGGTCGCATTCGCCGTTGTCCCTAGGGAGGATTTCGATGCGTAGCTTCATCCTGATCGGTCTGTGCGCGGGCGCAACTATCGGTTGCGGCGGCGATCCCAAGGCGGGGCCCGACGCCTACACCGGCAACCATCCACCACCTCGCGTGATCGCCGGTGGCGGAATCGGCGACGGTCCGGTCGACGGTGTCGTGAATCTCTACGTCATCGACGACGCCACCCGCCTGCCGGTGTCGGGCGCGACCGTGCGCGTCGGCGGCATGGACGGCACGACCGATGACACCGGCCTGTTCGTCGCCGAGAACGTCGCCGGGCCCCAGCAGGTCGCGGTGTCGGCGCCGAGCTATCGCGCCGAGGTGTGGCTCGGCGCGAACGGCGCGAACATGACGGTCGACGTCAAGCCGGCGATCGATCCGGCGGTCACCCACGCGAACCTGTCGGGCTCGATCACCGGGTTCGATGCGGTCACCGTGCCGACCGGCCACCACAAGGCCGCGATCGTCAGCTACGCGCAGGACGACCATGCGATCGACGCCGAGAACAACCTGGCGACCGCGAACAACGCGAACATCTGCGACACCGGCGTCGCGAGCGGAGGCTGCACGTTCACCGTCACCGCGCGCACCGGCCACGTCGCGCTGCTCGCGATGATCCTCGATCACGATCTCAACGGCACGCCGCTCGATCCGAGCGACGACAAGTACACCGTGATCGGCTGGGCCGCGCGCACCGGGCTCGTCGTCGCCGACGGCGCCGATCAGGTCAACGTCACGCTGTCGATGGTGCCGGTCGGCCAGCTCGCGAACGTCTCGGTGACGCTCGGCCAGCCGCCGCTCGCGCAGTCCGCCGCGCTCGTCGGGCTCGAGCTCGCGCAGGACGGCGTCGCGTATCTCGGCATGCCGCTGTCCGCGGCGGCGCCGAGCATCCTCGCGCCATCGCTCGACGCGTTCCCGGGCGCGCGCTACCGCCTGATCGGGTTCTCGAGCACGGGCAGCGGCTCGGCGGTGCCGCAGGCCGCGATCGTGCTGCGCGGCCAGGTCGCGACGTCGCTGACCGCGCCGACGTGGCTCGCGCCGCCGACCGCGCTGTCGCTGACGCGCACCGGCGGCTCGTGGGACGCGATGCCGGACGCGCTCGTCCAGGGCGCCGAGTACGACGCCGGCACGACCCACCTGCTGTCGGTCACCGCGTTCGACGGCTCGACGTCGTTCGTGATCCCCGACCTCGTGTCGCTGCCGGTGAGCGGGACTCTCACCGCCAAGGGCACGGCGCTCGGCGGCTCGCTGGACCTGACGAGCTTCTCGATCGACGCCGACCTCGCGAAGGTGACGGCTTTCTCCTCGCAGCCGATGACGATCAACTAGAGCACTTCGCGACGACCAGCGCGAGGCGAGAGCGAGCGGCGCGAGGCAGGTCGAGGCGCACGCCCGGAAGCGCAGCGAGGCGCGTGCTACAGCACGTGCCGAGCGAGAACCGGCCGTACGCCTCGAGATGCCCGCGCTGCGACGCTCGCAGCCCGCGATGGTCGTTGCGATGTGCTCTATCATGCCGGGGTGATTCGCCCCGAGCTCGACGTCACGCAGACCGCGCCGCCGCAGCCGGCGTCGGGTGACGAGCTCGCGCCCGGGCTGCGGCTCGATCACTTCCGGATCGAGCACAAGCTCGGCGCCGGCGGCATGGGCGAGGTCTATCTCGCGACCGACCTCGCGCTCGATCGCCCGGTCGCGATCAAGGTGCTGCCGGCGCAGTCGGCGTCGGGTAGCGCGCGCGAGCGGCTGATCCGCGAGGCGCGCGCGCAGGCGCGGGTGCAGCATCCGAACGTCGCGCACATCTACTTCGTCGGCGAGGACCAGGGGCGCCTGTACTTCGCGATGGAGTACATCGAGGGCAAGACGCTCGCCGACCGCATCGCCGCGGGTCCGCTGCCCGTCGAGGACGCGCTCGCGATGATCCACGACGCGGCGCTCGGCCTGCGCGAGGCGCAGCGCTCGGGCTTCACCCACCGCGACGTCAAGCCGTCGAACCTGATGGTCGACCGCGGCGGCGGCGTCAAGGTGCTCGACTTCGGGCTCGTCGCCGGCTCGCCCGAGCGCGCCGGCGAGGGCCCGGTGCAGCAGACGACGCTCGCCGGCACGCCGCTCTACATGGCGCCCGAGCAGGCGCGCGGCGAGCCGGTCGACCTGCGCGCCGACATCTACGCGCTCGGCGCGACGCTCTACCACCTCGTCTCGGGCAAGCCACCGTTCGTCGCCGACAGCGTCGACGAGCTGATCACGCTCCACCGCAGCGCGGCGCGCCCGACGCTGCCGCGCAAGGGTCACGCGCGCACGCAGATCGCCGCGATCGACGCGCTCGTCGAGCGCATGATGGCGACCGATCCGGACCACCGGTTCGCGAGCTACGACGAGCTGCTGCTCGCGATCGAGAACGCATCCGCCGCGCACACGCGCCCGGCCGGATTCTGGGTGCGCGGCTGCGCGTTCCTGATCGATGTCATCGTCGTCGCGATCGTGCTCGGGATCGCGGAGAAGCCGCTGCCCGCGGATCGCGAGCTGCCGATGAGCGTGTTCGGCTTGCTGATGCTCGCCGCGATGTCGATCGTCGGGATCGCGTGGACCGGCCGCACGCCCGGGATGGCGCTGTTCGAGCTCGAGGTCGTCGCGGTCGACACCGCACGACGTCCGTCGTGGCGGCAGGCGATCGTGCGGACGCTGGTGGTCGGCGGACCGCCGATCGCGTTCCTCGTCACGACCCGCGCGCTCGAGGACGCCGAGATCCGGCTGTTTCACGGCCCGTTCACGCTCGTCGCGGGCCTGATCTCGCTCGTGATGTGGCTGCTGTTCCTTCACGCCGCGCTACGCGTGCCCGGCAAGCGCGCGCCGTGGGACCGCGTCGCCGGCACGATGGTGCGCTACCGCACGGGCCGGCGGTCTGCCGGAGGCTGACCGCGCTGCTATGATGAGCCGCTGTGCGGTGGTTGCTCGTGCTCGTCGTCGCCTGCGGGCCGGCTCCGCAGGCCGCCGTGAGCGAGCCGGCGTATCCGCCGATCGCCGCCGATCCCGATCCGCCCCGGCCGGCCTTCGATCCGACGCGCGCCGGCCAGGTCGTCGACCGGCTGACCGACTTCGCGTTCGACGGCGGCCGCATCGAGATCGAGATGCGCCGCGATGGCGACCGCGTCTACGAGGTCGCACGCAACCACTACGCCGTGCCGATCGTCGTCGAGTGGCAGGTCACCGAGCTGTCCAACCTCGAGCCACTCGCACCCGCCGCCGGCGTCACGATCCTGCCCGCCGCACCGCGGCCCGACGGCGACGGCGCGCCCGTCGCGCTGACGACGCTGCAGATCGTCGATCCGACCGCCGCGTACCACCGCGTCGTGCTGTTGCACGAGCGGTTCGGCGATCCCGCCGCACGGCCCGCGCCGTACGCGTATCGCCTGCCCTACACGACCGGCAAGACGTTCTCGGTGCTGCAGGGGTTTCACGGCGCGTTCTCGCACCGCGGCTCGAACGAGTACGCGGTCGACTTCGACTGCCCCGTCGCGACCCACGTCGTCGCCGCGCGCGACGGCCTCGTCGTCGCCGCGAACGCCGCCGCGCAGGGCTCCGGCCAGACTCCCGACTTCCTCGAATACAGGCGCACCAACTTCGTCATCGTGCTCCACGACGACGGCACGCTCGGCGAGTACATGCACCTGTCACCGAGCGGGATCCTCGTCCAGCCCGGCCAGCGCGTCCGCCGCGGCGACGAGCTCGCGCTGTCCGGCAACACCGGCTTCTCGTCGACGCCCCACCTTCACTTCCAGGTCATGACCGCCGGCGACGACGGCCGCTCCGCCCGCTCCTTCCCGTTCCGCATCGCCGTCGCGCCGAACGTCGTCGAGGAGCCGGTGCAGGGCCGCTCGTATCGCGCCTGGGAGTAGCCCGCCACCGTCACCGTCACCGTCACCGTCATCGTCACCGTCACCGTCACCGTCACCGTCGCAGCCACCGTCACCGTCACCGTCACCGTCACCGTCCCCGTCACCGCCACCGTCACCGCCACCGTCGCAGCCACCGTCACCGTCACCGTCACCGTCGACGACTCCCGCTCCCGTCCCCGCCGCGCCGCCGCGGCCCGCGGAGATCGTGAAGCCCAAGCCCAAGCCACACCCCGTGACCCCGAAGCCCAAGCCCGAGGACATCGGTGAGAGCCGCTTCTAGTCTCGCGCTCGTCGTGGTCGCCGCCGCGATCGCCTCGGCCGACCCGTCCGCGGCCGACGTCGCGTTCAAGAAGGGTCGCGACCTGATGAAGGCCGGCAAGTACGTCGAGGCGTGCGCGCAGTTCGAGAAGAGCGAGACGCTCGATCCGCAGATCGGCACCCAGTTCAACCTCGCGCAGTGCGAGGAGAAGCTCGGCAAGCTCGCCGACGCGCTCGAGAGCTTCCGCTACATCGCCGACCACGACGTCAACTCGGAGCGGCGCTCGGTCGCGATCGATCTCGCCGCGCAGCTCGACAAGCGCGTGCCGCACATCCAGCTGCAGGTCGATCCGCCGAGCGTCGCGGCGGCCGTCAAGCTCGGCGATCGCGCGGTGCCGTGCAGCAACGGGCGCTGCGACGCGCGCGCCGATCGCGGCCACTACACGGTCACCGCGACCGCCGCCGGCTACCGCGATGCGACCGCGTCGGTCGACGTCGCGGATGAGGGCACGACCGTGATCGTCAAGCTCGTGCTCGTGCCGGCGCCGGCCGCACCGACCGAGCCGAAGCCGGCGCCGCCCGCGGCGCCCGAGCCCGTACACGCCGTCGGGCCCGCGCTCGCCGACGAGGTGCCGGTGCCCGCGCGCTCGCACCGCAAGCTGTACGCGACCGGCGCGATCGTCGCCGGGGGCGCCGCGCTCGCGACCGGCGTCGTGTTCGGCGTGATGGCGAACAGCGCCTGGAACGATGCGAAGGCGCAGTGCAGCGGCACGACGATCTGCACCGACCCGATCCAGCTGCAGAACGCGAACGCGCTGCGCGATGACGCGAACAGCCGCGCCGACTACGCGACCGGCTTCTTCGTCGCCGGCGTCGCGCTCGCCGCCGCCGGCATCGTCCTCTACGACACCACGCCGTCCGAGCACGCGATCGCCGTGACGCCGAGCGGGCAGGGCGTCGCGCTGTCGGGCCGGTTCTAGCTAGATCATCCCGCCGTCGACGAGCAGGCACTGCCCGGTGACGTAGCTCGCGTCGTCCGACGCGAGGAACCCGACCGTCCTGGCGAGCTCCTGCACGCTGCCGGCGCGACCCATCGGGATGTCGGCGAGGATGTCGTCGCCGACCGGATAGCTGTCGATGAAGCCCGGCAGCAC
>JBLMXA010000233.1:0-6885 GCA_050257515.1 Acidobacteriota bacterium
GGCGCCGGCCACAACAACACGGTCACCCAGGAGCAGTTCCAGGAGATCGCGCGCCAGTACAGCGACATCCGCATGGATCGCGACGCGGTCCACGTCGACACCCGCGGCATGGACGACAAGGCCGCCGACAAGTTCAAGCAGGGCACGATGAACGACATCGCGAGCCTGATGCAGACCGATTCGGGCCGCGCGCTGCTCAACGACCTGCAGACCGGCAAGAACAAGGACGGCTCGCAGCGCCAGACGTACATCGGCGGGATCAGCGACGACGACTTCAAGAACAACGGCGGCAAGGGCGGCGGCCGCTACGGCGGCGCGAAGGGCACGGTCGACGACGACGCCGATCACAAGGAAGGCTTCGTGAAGTACCGGCCCGGCGAGGTCGCGCTGCCCGGCAACGCCGACGCGCGCAGCGACGTCGCGCTGATGCACGAGCTGACCCACGCCGACGCGTCGGTCCACGACAAGTTCGCGACTGGCGCGGTCGGCACCGCGGACGGCGCGACGCAGGCCGACATCGACGGCGGCGTGTCGCGCTCCGAGTACCAGGCCGCGGGCATGGGCACGTTCGCGACCGATCCGTTCAACGAGAACGCGTACCGCCGCGATCGCGCCGCGATCGGCGCGTCGGGCTCGGGCATGCGCGACGACGAGGGCAAGAGCGACGTCGGCATGCCGACGCGCACGACGTACCTCTACCCGAAGGGCCCGAGCGGTCACGGCGGTGGTAGCCTCGGCGTCGGTGGCGATCACGAAGACGCTCCGCTGCCCGGCTACGAAGAGGGCTGACGTGTTACGAACCCTGGTGCTCGCGGCGCTCGTCGCGTGCCGATCGGGAACCTCCGAGACCCAGCCGATGCCGAAGCCGCCCGCGCACGACGTCGAGGTCACCTGGAAGCTCGCGCGCACGGGCGACGCGCTCGCGGTCAGCTATCAGGTCACCAACGCCACGGGCGCGCCGATCTACGTGCTCGACCAGCCGATCGGCAACGACGGCGACAGGTACAAGGTGCTCGCCGATCGCGCGTACGTCACGCGCGGCCAGCCCCACGTGGTCCGCTTCGTGCGCGGCTACCTCGACGCCGAGAGCCAGCTGCCCGACGTTGAGCAGGGCGACCACGACACGATCTTTCCGGGCGTCCGCACGGTCGCGCCCGGCGGCAAGCTCGACGGCGCGTTCTCGGTGCCGCTGCCGATCGAGCCGTGGCGGCCGGGCCTCGAGATGGCGGACGTGAAGGATCCTCAGCGCGCCGTGCTCGAGATCGGCTACGTCACCACCGACGGGCCGTGGAGCGAGCTCCCGGCAGCCTCCGGCACGATCCGGACCGCCACGCGTATTACAGTGAAATCACAGCGCTGGATCCGGGGCGACGAGCAAAAGATTCCGTAGCGGATGCGAATGCGACTGTGTTAGTGGTCCGACCGTCCGGACCCACCATGCAGCGCTCGCTCGTTCTCGCTCTCTCCACGGTCTCGCTCGCCGCGGCCGCCTGCCAGGTGCCCGCGAAGTCCACCTCGTCGAAGAAGTCCGCCGCGCTCACCGAATCGGAGTGGAGCGCCGCCGCCGATCTCGCGACCACGCTCGCGCGCGCCGCCGGTGCCGAGCGGCTCGCGCCGGCGATCCGCGTGCAGGCGCCGGGCGTGCTGTCGAAGCGCCACATCGCGCTCGCCCAGGGCGGCTGCTACCACGCCGGCATCGCGTGGCTGTTCGACGCCGATCTCGAGGCGACGCTGACGTTCGATCCGGGCACGAGCGCGAAGCCGGAGGCGGATCAGCGCATCACCTCGCCCGGCGGCGCGGTCGACTTCTGCGCCGAGCACGCGGGCGGCGCCACGCTGACGTTCCGTCCGATCTCGCACCTCGGCGCGCCGATGCCGCACGAGCTCGACTACGCGGTCGTGTTCGGCTCCGCGCGCCCGAACACCCGCCGCATCGCGCATCGCTAGCTGGTAACGGATATGCTGGGCCATGCGCCTGGCCACGTTGCTCGTGCTGACCGCGTGCGGTCGCATCGGCTTCGCGCCGCTCGGCGACGGCGCGCTCGCGAACGGCGACGGTAACGGCGGCGACGGCGGCGGCGATGGCGCGCTGGCCGGCGGCGTGGTCGTCCCGCTGTCGTCGTCCGGCAGCTGCCCGGCCGTCGCGTGGAGCGGCAGCCAGCTCGGCGTCGCGTGGATCGAGGGCACCACCGGGCTCGAGTTCGCGGCGTACGACGCGACCGGCACGCTGATCGCGGGACCGCTCGCGGTCGGCAGCGGGCTACAGAACCTCGCGTGCCCGGCGATCGCGTGGACCGGCGGCCGGTTCCTCGTCGCGGCACCGAGCGGCTCGCTCAACCGCCGCGAGATCGTGGTCGCGACGATCGCCGGCGGCGTCGCGAGCGCGACGACGAACGCGACGAACGACTCCGGCGACTCGGTCGACCCATCGCTCGCGAGCGACGGCGCGACCGCGATGCTCGGGTGGCTCGACGTCACCGGCACCAACTACAACGCGTACGCGATGGCGCTGACCACCGCCGGCTCGCCGACGTCGGGCGAGGTCCGGCTCAGCGCGCTGCAGTCCGACAACACCGCGCCGACGATCTCGGCGACCGCGGGCGGCTATGCGGCCGTGTGGAACGCGACCGGCGGGCCGCGCGTGGTCGGGCTCGACTCGGGGGCGACGCCCGCGGGCCCCGAGAACGTGATCGGCGGCACCGCGAACGGCATCGTCGCCTCCGCGTGGACCGGCTCCGATCTGATCGCCGCGTGGGCGACCTCGGCCGGCGACACGCTCGCGACCGCGCGGTTCGCGACGTCGGGGGCGGTCACGAGCGGACCGCAGACGTTCGCGGCGATGCGCTCGCAATCGCCCGCGCTCGTGTGGACCGGCAGCGCGGCCTCGCTCGTCTACTACGAGACGTACGGGCTCGTGCAGTACTGGCTCGCGCAGCTCGACGGCACGGGCGCGTTCGTCAGCGAGGTGCCGCTCGCGAACGCCGCGCTGAGCCCGACGTCGTCGCTCGTGTGGACCGGCACGCAGCTCGTCGCCGGCGTGACGACTCCCGCGGGCGCGCTGCTGCACATCCTGCCGCCGTGACGATCACGGGCGCAGCGACTTGCACGCGGCGAGCACGGCCTGCGCCTGTGCTGCCTGCGAGCCGGTCGTCGAGCACGTGTACGACTTGCCGGCGATGTCGCGGCGCACGCGCACGAAGTAGTTCGTGCCGGCGCTGCCGGTGTTCTCGTAGCTGAGCGCCCAGCCGTCGGCGAGCTTCTCCTCCTTGAGGTTGCGCGGCTTGAAGTCGGCGGCGTCGGTCTTCGCCTCGTCGAGCGTCTGCGGCTTGTCCGCGAGATCGACCTCGAGCGCGCCGATCGCCTCGCCGTTGACCATGTTCGACACCTTCTCCATGCCGTCGGACACCATCGTCTCGCCCGGGATCTCGAGCTGCAGGCCGACGTTCGGCAGCTTGACCGCGGCGGCCTTCGCCGCGGCGCTGCCGGCATCGCCGGACTTCTTGCTGCAAGCGGTGGTGACGAGCGTGGCGGACGCGAACAGGACGATCGAGAGACGGGTCATGGCTACCTCCGCCGGGGTCCTACATCACGTCGCGTGCCAGCGAGGTTCCGCGCGGTTAGCCGCGCGCGCTGGGTCCGCGCGGGGACAGCTCGCGCCGCCGCTGGGTCCTCACGGAGCGGAGGCCGCGTGATCGCGGATGCCGACGCGCTCGAACCCGGCGCGCCGCGCCGCGAGCGCGATCGTCAGCAGATCCTGCGCGGGCGGCAGATGGTCGAGCGCGAGCAGCGCCGCACACGCCGGCGAGCCGCACCGCGCCCGCGCGGCTGCGAGCACGTGCTCGGCCTGGGCGAGCGGCTCGCCCGGCATCGGCGGCGCGGCCATCGCCGGCACGAGCTTGCCGTCCTGGACGGACAGCTCGACCGCATCGCGGTCGGCGCTGCCGGTCATCGTCGCCACCGCGGCGAACGTCGGCGCGGCGCCGCTGCCCACAGCGAGCAACGTCGCAGCCGCCGGCCCGGCGAGGTCGAACGCGGCGCGGATCGGCCCCTCCGGCGTGTCGGCGTCGGCGATCACGAGCACGACCTCGCCCTTGCCGACCGGGTGCTGGTACGCCGATGGATCGACGCGGTCCTTGTGGACCGCGATCACGCGGTAGCCGGCCGCCGGCGTGACGCGCCACGGCTGGTCGCCGCCGCGGCGCAGATCGCACGCGAGCTCGAGCGCGGCGGGCTGCGCGGGGAGCGCGAGCGAGCGAAGCCGCGCGCGCAGGCAGCTCTCGACCGCGGCGTCGCCGAGGCCGCCGACGCGCACGCGCGTGATCGCGCCTGCGTTGGAGAACGCGAGCATCGCGCGCAGCGATCCGGACGCGTTGCCCGTGGCGAAGCAGTGATCGAGCTCGGCGAGCTTGCCCTCGATCGCCTGGCTCGCCGCGGTGCTCGCGGCGGTCGCGTCGGCGGTCGACTCGGCGAGCGCGTACGGCGTCCATGCCTCGAACGTCGTGCCGAGCCGGCGTCCGCCACCGAGCACGCTCGCGATCGCGCCGGTGTCGTCGGGCGGCGGCGGCGGCGGATCCGTGTCGGGCGGCGGCGGCGGCGACGGCGGCGGTGGTGACACCGTCTGCACGGGATCGGAGCCAGCGCTGCGGAACGTGAACGGATAGTTGACGTGCACGCCGCCGGCGCCGGCCGGCTTGGGGAAGTGGATGCCGGCGATCACGAGCGCGACGCACGCCGCGACCTTGGGGTCCAGGCCGTCGGCCTTCGAGCTCGTGACGTTGCCCTCGTGATCGATGACGAAGTGGGCGTCGATCGTGCCCTCGAGCTTCGGGTCGACCACCAGCTGCTGCTCGTAGCAGTACGTGATCTTCTGCAGGTTGCGCCTGATGTAGCGGCGGATGACCGCCTTGTCGAGATCGCCCCGCGTGCTCGCCTGGCCGATCGACGTGCTCGCTGCGTTCGGATGGCCGTGACCGATCACGCCGTAGGGGCCGCCGCCGAGCGGGTCCTCGGCGATCGGCGGCAGCGGCGCGCCGGTGCAGCGCACGAGCTCGAGCGCCAGCTTCGGCGGCGCCGTCGTCGCTGTCGCCGAGCCCGAGCCGGCGCCCGCGCGCGAGCCCGAGCCACTGCACGCCGCGACGACCGCGATCACCGCCAGGTTGCGCATCACGCCTCAGGATACAACGCGCGCGCCGCGCTCGGTCGGGCGCGATCTAGTGACGGACGGTACAGCCTGCGATCAGCGCCTGCACCGCCGCGTTCGCGCCCGTCCCGAGATCCTCGCCCTGACAGCCGTCGGCCGCCGTGTAGCAGTGGTACGACGCGAGCGCGTTGACGAACCCCTCCGACGTGAACACCTGGTTGAAGTAGAGCTGCGCCATCGCGGTGACCGCGGTCGCCTGGTTCGTGCAGTCGTGGAACTGCAGCACGGTCTGCGGGTAGTTGTACGTGCCGCCGACGACGACCGAGTCGGCGTTCCACGTCGCGACGTCGGCAGCGGACGGGCTGGTCGAGCCGCAGCCGGTCGTGTGCTCCCACGCGTTCAGCTTCGCGGCGGGCAGCTGCATCGTGGTGCTCGTGCTGCACACCTGCGCGGTCGCCGGCTTGCTGTAGTCGCAGCCGAGATCGATGCGCGAGAACGGCGGGCCCGATAACAGATTTGCATAGTCGAGCAGCGCGCCGGCGCCGTAGTGCGCGAGCGCGTACGCGACCTGGCCGGCGCCACCGGAGAAGCCCTGCGCGCAGAACGCGCCGCCGAGCTGATGGTCGTGCGCCCACTGCAGCACCGCCGCGGGCCGGCATGCCGCCGCGCGGATGCCCTGGCTCGCCGTCTGCTCCCAGTCGCTCGCCCACGCGACGAACACCTGCTGGAAGCCGGCGGCCTGGTATTCGGCCGCGCCGATCGTCTCGAAGCCCTCGCCGCCGCCGCCGGAGAAGTGAACGACCGTGCCGTTCGGGGTGCCGGTCGCGGGCACGACCGCGAGCGTCGCGACGAGCGGCTCGCCGGACACGCACGTCACGGTCAGCTGGTCGCACGTCGCGCCCGGTGGCGCGCCCGCCGGGCAGCCGACCGGCATCGCGTCGCCGGCGATCGCGCCGTCTCCCGAAACGCGGCCATCGCCGCCGGCGTCGATCTTCGAGGCGTTCGAAGATCCGCAGGCGGCGACGAGCGCGACCAGCCACGTCCGCGTTACTGACACTGCAGCGCGAACGTACCCGACTTGCCGGTCGACGTGGTCCACGAGGCGGTCGCGCTGCCATCGAACGTCACCGTCAGCGTGACGCCGGCGAAGCCGGTGTGGACGAGCGTGCCGGTCGGGCAGCCGCCGGCGCAGCGCATGACGTTCAGCTCGTTCGAGCGCGTCGCCGATGCGGTCGTGTTGCTGATCTCGGTCGACCACATGCCGTCGATCGAGCCGCACGTCGAGGCGGGGTCCCACGCGACCGTGTAGTTACCGCTGTGATCGATCGTGTTGCCGAACGGGCCGGTGCCGGTACCGGTCGTCTGCACCGCGAGCTGGTGCATCGTGCCGCTGACCGTGTACTCGGCGTGGGTGTCGACGTCGAGCACCGCGCGGTTGACCTGGAGCCCGCTCGCGGTGCCGGCGACGTCGATCGCGCCCGCCGCGCTGATCGAGACGACGAGATCGAGCTCGCCGGTGACGTGCAGCAGGCCGCGCGGGCCGGTGCAGTCGTCGAACTTGATCGTGACGTTCGCGCCGGAGGACGTCACCGTCGCGCAGCCGCTCGGCTGCCACCGCAGCGCGACGTTGGCCGCGATCCGCGCCGCGACCTGATCGGCGGTCAGCGGACCGACCAGCCCCGCCGCGTCCGCGCCGTCGGTCACCGCCATCATCACGTTGCCCTCCGACTCGACCGCATCGGACG
>JBLMXA010000234.1:0-9201 GCA_050257515.1 Acidobacteriota bacterium
CGCCGACCCACTTCGACACGACCTGCGCGAGATCGACCTGGTAGATGTCGAGATCGAGCGCCTGCGCGATGAGCCCGGCGAGCATCGTCTTGCCGGTGCCGGGCGGGCCCGAGAACAGCGCGATCAGGCCCTTGCCGTAGCCGATGCGCGCGCCGTAGCCCCACTCGTTGTAGACGCGATCGGCGAACTTGCGGCGCGCGATGAACTCCTGGACGCGGTCCATGTCCTCCTGCGGCAGCACGAGATCCGACCACGTGGTCGTCACCGTGATCGGCCGCGCGAGCTCGCCGAGATCGTTGCGCAGGCGGCGCGCGATCGAGCCGCGCGCGTCGGCGTGGCTGACCTTGCTGCGCTCGCGCTCGGCGATCACCTTCGCCTCGTTCGCCGACGCGAGGATCTCGCCGGGCGTGAGGTTGAACGCGCGCGCGATGTTGTCGATCTTGAGATCGGTGCCGCGGATCGGCGCCGGCAGCGCCGTCTCCCACAGCTTCACGCGCGTCTGCTCCGACGGCAGTCGCATCTGCAGCTCCCACATCGCGTGCTCGGACACGAGCCGCGGCGGCTGCATGCCGTCGATGCCGAGCGCGAGCGGGCCGGAGAACCGCGTGACGCGGCGGAACAGCTCGCGACCTCCGTTGGCCTGCAGCTCCGTCGGCATCGGGCCGACGTAGAGCATCGCGCCGCGGATCAGCGCCTCGCGCTGCACCCGCGCGAACATGTCGTCGAACGCGGTGCGCTCGATCATGTCGGGCACGAACGACACGAGCGGGCGCCCGGCGTACGCGGCGATGCGCGCGGCGAGCGTCTGCTTGCCGATGCCGGTCGGGCCCCACAGCACGAGCCACGGCGACAACCCGCCCTTCGGCTCGTTCTTCGACGCCTCGCACATCGCCTGCGCTTCCTTGCGGAACGCCTCGTCGTAGCGGAGGTCGTCGAGCGTCGCCGGATCGGTGCGGATCGACGCGCAGCGCATCAGCTCGGGCGCGAGCTGCGTGCGGCTGCACAGCGCCGACACGAGATCGAACGTCGGGCGCAGCGCGCGGTGGCTCATCGAGCCGAACGACTCGAGCGACTCGGCGGGCAGCACCTGGATGAGGCGCCAGTAGAGCAGGGGCCGCTCGGGATCGACGGTGTCGAGCAGCGCGACGCGGTCGGCGCGCTTGAGCCGGAACAGCGTCGTGACGAGCGCGAGGTCGACGCCGCGGCGCGTGCCGGGCCCGCGCAGGATCGAGAAGATGTCGGCGAGCGGCGAGTCGAGGTGCGGCGCGACCACGCACACGAGCGTCTCGACCTCGAGCGGCCGCAGCTGCAGGCTGTCGGTCAGCTTGCCGATGACCGCCGCCTTGCGCAGCGCGGGCAGCTTGGCCTCGACGTCGTTGATCGCGCGAGTCAGCGCCTCCTCGTCTTCGGGATCGGCCGGGCGGCCCAGGCGCGCGGTGCGCCGCGCCGACAGCATGCTCTCGACCTCGGCGATCGCCGGCTGGTTCGGCTGCGGCCGGATCTGCGCCTTCTGGAACGCGCGCAGCGCGCGCTCGGCGAGCAGCCAGATGCGGTTCAGCTCCGCCGCGAGCCACTTGTCCGCGGCATCTCTCTCGTCTTCACGGGGTTCGACGCTCATCGATCTCCATCGCGCTTCTTGTCGTCGCGCTTCGTCTTGTCGCTCGGCTTGTCGGGCTTGTCGGGCTTGTCGGGCTTGCCGGCCGGCTTGTCGGGCTTCTTGTCCTTGTCGCCGGCCTTGCCGTCGGCCGCCTTCTTCTTCGGATCGTTCGGATCGCCGGGCTCGCCCGGTGCGCCGTCGCCGGGCGCTCCGCCGCCGCCGCCGCCGCCGCCACCACCGCCGCCGTCGTCGCCTTCGTCGTCGTCACCGCCGTGGCCGGCCTTGTTGCGCAGCGGCATCCCGTCGTCGGTCTGCTCTTCCTTCTGCTCCTCGGGCTTGTGCGTGTCGAGCGCGGCGCCCTCGAGCGCGGAGTCGGCATGGAAGTCGTTGACCATGCCCTTCTGCTCCATGTCGGCCGAGATGTCTTGCTTGAGGTGGCCGCGCGCGGTGCCGACGACGTCGTCGAGCGCGCCGCTCGCGAGCTTGTCCATCAGCTCGCTCGCCTTCGGATCGCCGCGGTGCGAGTCGGTGTACTCGCCGAGATCGTCGATCCACGCGGCGAGCGCGCTCGGATCGGGCGGCTTCGCGACCTCCGGAGCTTGCTTGGGGACCGGACCCTGCTCCGGCTCGTCCTGGAACTGGGCCTGGAGCGCGGGCGCGAGCTCCTGCTCGACGATCGCGTGGTCGAGCTTGTCGTCGGTGACCAGCTCCTCGATCTCGGGCTTCTCCTCGAACTCCATGGCCCCTCGCGGATGCTATCACGCGCGTGATAGCTTCCGGCGGTGCTCCAGTTTCCGAGTGAGTGGATACAGCACTTCGGGGTGAACCTCGCCACCGCGTATCCGCCCGAGCTCGGCGCGCGGTTCCGCTACTTCGAGCGGCTCCGGCCGCAACCGAGCTTCTCGCAGATCGTCGACAAGATGGTCCAGAGCGACCCGGACTTCCACGTCCACCAGGTCGGCGAGATGACCCGGGTCGTGACGCTCGAGGGCGAGTACGGCGCGTGGGTGGCGGTCGAGGGCCAGCGCGAGGGCGGCCGCGCGATGCGTTACATCGGCGCGGTGTTCATGGACGACTTCGCGACCGCGCTCGACGCGATCGCGATCATCTCGCCGCACTTCCAGACCATCGAGCGGCTCTCGATCGAGCTGACGCGCTCGCAACGGTTCGAGATGTACCGCCGCCCGCGCCCGTTCTTCTACGTGCCGCCGACCGGCTGGCAGGGGATGGCCTCGGGGCTCACCGCGAACTGGTATCCGCTCGACTTCCCCAAGAACCTGTCGACGATCGTCGTGCCGCCCGCGAGCTTCTTCGACGGCGACGCCGAGTCGGCGATCGAGGCGACGTTCGCCGACGTCGGCGCCGGCCTGTCGATCGAGACGACCGTGCGCGACGAGCTCACGTCGGCGGCGGGCGTCAAGGGCGCGTTCCTGCGGATCTCGGGACGCCGCGAGGGCCGCGCCGAGCCGATCTATCGCGAGATGGCGATGTACGTCATCGCGCCGTACGCGTACCGCATGCGGCTCGAGACGACGAACGCGACGGCGCTGCTCGCGCTGCGCGAGACCTTCCGTGGGGTCGCGGGCTCGTTCCGGCCGCTGCCGAGCGCCGATGAATCGCGGACCGGTCGCGCGTTCTCGGCTCCGCTGGACCTCTTCGACCACTGGGCGAGCTGATGCGACTGTTCCTGCCTTTCGAGTCTCCCTGGATCACCAAGGACGCGCCGAACGACCAGCTGGTGTCGATCTTGCCGGGGGCGCCCGGTGGTCCGCCCGCCGCGATCGTCACCTACGGCCCGATCATCGTCCGCCCGGACGAGCCGCGGCGCTGGGTCGAGCAGGTCGTGCGCTTCGACCTGCCGGCAGGCATGAAGATCGAGATGGGCCGCGTCATCGAGCACCGCACGCGCAGCGAGTGGCCGTTCCGGATCGTCGAGGCGACCGTGATGACGCCCAAGGGCGAGGTCGTCGAGGCGCGGCTGTGCGCGCTCTACAACTTCATGGAGCACGGCGCGGTCGCGATCGCGCGCACGCAAGATCGCGCGAGCATGGAGACGCACGGCAAGGCGATCCTCGCGATCCTCGAGGGTGGCCGACCCGACTGGCGCGGCCAGCCGATCTGCCTCGCCGAGGCCTGGGACCTCGAGGTCAAGCAGAAGCCTGCGGCGGTCCGTGCGGCCGCGCCGGCGCGCGCGCCGGCGGCCTCGCAGGCGACGCTCGACAAGACGCTGTCGGATCTCGACCAGGCGCTCGCGACCAAGCCGACGGCCCCCGATCACGTGCGCCGCGGCGCGGTGCTGCTCGATCTGCGCCGCCCGCTCGATGCACGGACCGCGTTCGAGCAGGCGCTCGCGCTCGATCCGAAGCTCGAGGTCGCGCACTACTACCTCGGCGTCGCGCTCGGCGAGCTCGGCAAGCACGCCGAGGCGATCGCGGCGTGGGAGCGCGGGAGGGCGCTCGCGCCCGACCGCGTCGACTACCACTACAACATCGCGCAGGCGCAGTTCCTGCTGAAGGACTTCGCCGGCGCGCTCGCGTCGTTCCAGCAGGCGATCGCGCTCGATCCGTCGGACTTGCTCGTCGAGCGCAAGGTGATCCAGTGCCTGTACGCGCTCGGTCGCTTCGACGAGGGCCAGGCGGCGCGCGTCGCGTTCCGCCAGGCGTGGGAGAAGACGAACGATCCGCGCGCGCAGCTCGTCAGCGAGTACGTGTTCGACCAGTTCGAGGGCGACGGCTTCTGGGTCCACGCGTTCGAGACGTTGCGGCCGCAGAACCCCGCGATCTACCCGGTGCTGACGTTCCGCGCGGTCCAGCATCACGGCGATCACGAGCACCCGCTGCCCGCGTCGGTGCTCGTCGAGACCAGCGAGCAGGCGAAGTCGGCGGGCACGCCGTTCGTGCTCGCGGTGCTCGCCGGGCCGCAGTACCGCGTGCTCGGCGCCGCGAAGGACCTGCCGGCCTACGCCGAGCTCAAGCAGGACGTGCTGAAGCTGCTCGGCGACACGCTGCGCGGCCAGCCGCAGCCCACGCACGCGCACTAGCTGCTAACCTGGCCGCATGGAAGCGGCAGAGATGCGCGTCGTCGTGTCGAGCGACGGCGCGATCGCGTGCCTCGTCGAGGCGAGCCAGATCCTGGTGACCACGCTGCCGACGCTCGCGCGGGTCGCCGAGATCGGCATCGCCGAGGGCACCGACGTCGCGATCGTCGGCGAGTACGTCGTGGCGCTCTCCGGGACCGGCATGCTCCACGTCGTCGATCCCGACGCGAAGGACGGCCCGGAGCTCGTCGGCGAGCTCCAGGTCGATGCCGGCAGCCGCATCCTCGCGACGTCCGGCGAGCACGTGCTCGTGTCGCTCGGGACCGGCGCGGGGTTCGTCGCGGTCGGCAAGCACCCGATGCTGTGGCGGCTGCCGTCGCGCAGCGCGGTGACCGGCGCGGGGGCGGCGGCGACGCCGGATCACTTCATCCTCGTCGTCGGCGGGGTGCTCGAGGAGTGGAGCGCGACCTCGCGCTCGCCGCTCAAGCGCTACCGCATCGACAAGCCGGTCGTCGCCCGCCATGTCGGCGGTGCGGCGCGCCACGTGTGGTTCGTGCCGGAGACCGAACGCGATCAGGTCGTCGCGCTGTCGCTCGCCGGCGCGGGGCGGCCGCAGCGCATCGAGCTGCCCGAGCCGGCGGCGCGCGTCGCCGCCGATCCCTCGGGCGCGACGCTCGCCGTGATCGGCGCGCGCACCGGCGGCGTCACGCTCGTCACGCTCGCCGATCGCACCGCGATCTCGATCCACGGTGGCCGCGTCGGCGACATCGCATGGCGCACGCCGCAGACGCTGTTGTGCACGACCGAGTCGATGATCGAGATCGTCGACGTCGCACGCAGCGGCGGCAACGGCGCGCACGTCGAGGCGCCCGCGGAGGCGGAGCCGGAGTCATCGGCCGCCGCGGATCGGCCGGCGATGACCACCCAGGAGCGGCTCGCGGCGTGGAAGGAGAAGGTGTCGAAGCGGTCACCCGCGTTCGACGAGCCCGAGCCCGAGCCCGAGCCGGAGGTCGAGACGATCGTCGCGACCGAGACCTCGTACGAGCGGCCGGTCGTGACGATGCACGAGTGGCGCGACGCGGTCGCCGGGTGGGCGCGGCGCGCGCTCGCCGGTGCACGCGGCGAGCCGCCGCTGCTCGCGGCCGGGCCGCTCTACGACGTCGGCGGCCGGCTCGGCATCGCCGCCGAGGACGCGCCGTTTCTGTGGCTCGTCTACGGCGCGCGGCTGTGCGGGCTCGATGGCGTCGCGCCGGCCGATCTCGTCGGCATGACGCCGCGCCGGTGGGACGAGGCGCTCGGCCGCGGCAAGCTCGCGGCGACCGGCGCGTTTCGCTGGCGCCGCACGCGCGTCCATCTGTCGTCCGAGATCCAGGCCGCGCTCGACGAGCTGCCGCCGCTGTGCGGCACCGCCGTCGCGAGCGCGGTCGTCGCCGAGCGCTCGGTCGCGGTCGTCGCGCCGGCGCAGGTCGAGCTCGCCGCGCTCGGCCGGTGGGCCGCGCCGCAGCTCGGCCCGTTGCTCGTGCCGAACGCGCGCGGGCTGCGGGCACCGGCGCGGTTCGTGCTCGAGGCGCGCGCGCGGGGGCTCGTGCCGGTGATCGCGTGGCATCGCGTGCGCCAGCTGCCCGACATCGCGTCGCTCGTCGTGCTCGACGATCCGGCGCTCGCGGAGACGCTGAACCTGCCGGTCGCGGCGACGTACCGTTAGGGCTTCATCAGGTCGCGGATCAGCTTCGTCGCGTGGTTCGGCGTGATCGCGAACGAGTAGGTCTTCTTGACGTGCTGCTGCTCGTTCGTGAGCGTCACGTGGTGGCTGCCGGCGGGCAGCGCGATCGAGCGCTGCGGCGTCGTCATCCCGGTCGGCTTGCCGTCGATCGCGATCGCGCACGGCGGCTTGCTCGAGACCATCAGCGTGCCGGTGGCCTTGGGCGCGATCGCGGCGGCGCGGGCCTGGGCGCGGGCGTGGGCGTGGGCGTGATGGCGCCGCGGCGGCGCCGGCTCGTCCTCGACGACCTGCGCGGGCGCGAGATCGATCGCGAGGTGCGTCGTCGCGTGCGGATCGAGGTGCGCGAGCTTCGTCGGATGACCGGCCAGCGTGAACACGACGTCGTACTCGCGCGACGGATCGACCGACAGCGACAGCGGCGTCGTGCCGGCGATCGTCGAGTTGCCGCGATCGACGAGCGTCACCTGCGCGCCGGCGGGCGTCGACTCGAGCGCGAGCTCGACGAGCGCGGGCTTCGGGGGCGGCGCGGGCGCCTCGACGATCGGCTGCACGATGATGGGCGCGGCCGGCGCGGGGACAGGCAGCGGCGGCATCGCAGCCGCCAGCACGCTCGCGACCGGCACCGTCGCGGCCGCGGCGGGCGCGACCGGCGCCTTGCGCGTGAGCCGGACGGTCAGCATGAACGCCGCGAGGCTCGACACCGCCAGCGTCGCCGCGAACAGCGGCTTGACGAGATCGTGGCCGCGCGCGACGCGGTGGGTGACCATCTCGTCCTCGAAGCCGTGCGCGCGGACGGTGCGCGCGCGGCGCGGCGGCGACACGACGGTCGGTGCGAACAGCAGGTCCTCGTCGGACAGCCGCGGCACCGGTTTCTGGTTGACGAGCGAGATCAGCTCGACGATCGCGGTCGACTCGCTAGCCATGACTCGGCTCCGGCTCGCAGCGCTCGAGGTGCCGGTAGAGCGTCTTGCGGTCGACTCCGAGGATGCGCGCCGCGAGCGACCGGTTCCCGCCGCACGCCGCGAGCACGAACCGCACGTGCGCCCGCTTGACGGTGTCGAGATCGACGAGAGCGAAGGCTTCCATCGAATCGCCTTCGTTGCAGGCCGCGGACCAGCGGGTCTCGCAGCGGTGTCGCCGGGTTACGCGACCGCATCGACCGGCCGGCTACGACAGTTGCCAGGCCTATCGACCACTCGAGCTGTCGCCAACGGAAGGTTGCACTACTTGGCGGTCGCGGCGTCGAGCCAGGGCTTGATCTTCGGCTCGAGGGCGGCGTGAGCCTGGTCATGGTCCTGCAGCGCGGTGCCGACCGTCTGCATCGTGATCGGCGCGATCGAGTTGCGCAGGCGGACCGCCATGCTGACATAGAGATCGGCCTTCGCCTTCGCCGCGATCGGCGACAGCGCCGAGTCGTTCGCCTTGATCACGTCGTCGAGCAACGACAGCGACGGCGCGACGGCGTCGTTGAGCGCCTTGACGCCGGCGTCGTCGGGCGTGAGCTTGAGCGCCGTGAACCGCGCCTGCGCGCCGCACGTCGCGAGCGCGACGCGGGCGGCGAGTGCCGGCGTCGCGATCTTCGCGTCGGCCGGGACGCTCGTGACGCCCTGGCACTGCGCCGGGATGCTGCCGGGATCGATCGGCGGCAGGGCCGCGGGCTGGGCGACCGCGAGCGAGGTTCCGACGAGCAGCGATGCGAGCACGACGTAGTTCAAGCGCATGAGAGCCTCCGTGTTCCGGAAAGCCTCTCAGAGCCCGCGGATCCGTTCAAGTTCCGGCGGCGGGATCGGGTGCGCAAGGGCGGCCGTCGCACTCGGCGCGGATCTCCTCCTGCTCGGTCGTCACGAACGTGCGGAAGCCCCACCAGGCGAGCTGGAACCACGGCGGCAGGGGCAGCTCGCCGGAGCGCGCGACGTCGACCGCGCCGGCGCCGACGAAGCCGAGCGTGGTCAGCGTGCCGAGGTCGACGGTGCCGTCGGTGGCGCGCCGCACGTCCTCGTCGATCTCGCGGATCGCGTGGACGAGCTTGCGCGCGAGCGACGCGAGCGGCGGCGCCTCGCCTTCGACCGGAGGCCGCTCGCCGGGCGCGAGCACGCGCGGGTTGCCGAGCTCGCGGGCGACGACCTCGACGAGCAGCTTCGCCGTGACGTCGTCGGCATGGGTGACGAGCACGCTGCCGGTGTACGGCCGCACGCGCACCTCGCGCACGCCGCCGAGCGCCGACAGCGCGTCGGCCACGCGCTCGCACGCGGCGACGTCCTTGCGCAGGATCGGCGTGCGCAGCCGCGTCCGCTCGGGCAGCTCGTGGGCGACGGCAAGCCACCGCCCGGTCATGCGCCGGCTCCCGCGACGCGCAGCTCGACGCCGTTGCCGCCGAGCTTGCGGCGCGCGCGTGCGCGCGCCTCGGCGAGCAGGTCCGCGATGTTCTCGCGCCCTCGCGCGACGCGCAGCATCGCGGCGTCGAACACGCGGTACGCGCCGGTCGCCAGCTCGAGCGCGATCGGCCGCAGCCGGGGCGCGAGCGCGGCGCCGCTGGCGCCGGTGATGGCGCCGAGCAGGAACGAGGGCAGGTGGAATCCCATGGTCGGTTCTCCTTCGGGCAGGTGCGGGTGATCTCGCGGTCGGCGTGGCGTCGCCACGCGAGGTAGAGCGGCGCGGCCATCGCGACGGTCGAGGTCGCGAGCGCGATCGGCGAGCGGCCGCGAATGCGCAGCAGCGCGCGCGCCGGTGCGCTGGCGACCGCGAGCAGGTGCAGCGCGGCGGAGCCGCCGACCATCGCGGCGAACCGGGCACGCAGCGGCACGTCGGATGCGCGGCACGCGGCGGCGTAGCCGAACTGCGTCG
>JBLMXA010000235.1:0-3235 GCA_050257515.1 Acidobacteriota bacterium
CCCGCGGCGACGTCGCGCCAGCGGGCGAGGCGCTCCGCGATTGCGCGCTCCTCGCCCGCGTCGCCGGGCTCGTACCAGCGCCGGTCGTGCAGCTCGTCGGGCAGGTAGCGCTCGGCGACGAAGTGCCCCGGGGCGTCGTGCGGGTACTGGTAGCCCTTGCCGTAGCCGAGCGTCCGCATGAGGCCGGTCGGCGCGTTGCGCAGGTGGAGCGGCACGGGCAGCGTGCCGCTCGCGCGTACCTCCTCGGTCACGCGATTCAGGGCCGCATAGCTGGCGTTCGATTTCGGCGCGGTCGCGAGGTAGGTGACGCCCTGCGCGAGCGGGATGCGGCCCTCGGGCAGGCCGACGAAGTGGACGGCGTCCTTGACGGCGAGCGCCACCTGCAGCGCGCGCGGGTCCGCGTTGCCGACGTCCTCGGCGGCGAAGATCACCATGCGCCGCGCGACGAAGAGCGGATCCTCGCCGGCCTCGAGCATGCGCACCAGGTAGTAGAGCGCCGCGTCGGGATCGCTGCCGCGCATGCTCTTGATGAACGCCGAGATGACGTTGTAGTGCTCCTCGCCCTGGCGGTCGTAGCGCAGCGAGCGGCGCTGCGCGGCCTCGCCGACGCGCTCCACGGTGATGCGCCGGTCGGCCTCGCGGGCCGCGATCTCGGCCGCGACCTCGAGCGTCCCCAGCGCGATGCGCGCGTCGCCCTGGGCGTGCGCGATCAGCGCCGCGCGCGCGTCGTCGGCGAGCGCGAGGCCGAGGCGGCCCAGCCCGCGCTCGGGGTCGGCGAGCGCGCGGTCGACGAGCGCGCCGATCGCCGCGTCGTCGAGCGGCTCGAGCGTGAGCACGCGCGAGCGTGACAGGAGCGGCGCGATCACCTCGAACGACGGGTTCTCGGTCGTCGCGCCGATCATGACGATCGTGCCGCGCTCGACGTGTGGCAGCAGCGCATCCTGCTGCGCCTTGTTGAAGCGGTGGATCTCGTCGATGAAGACGACCGTGGACCGCCCGCTGGCAGCGAGCTCGAGCTCGGCGCGCTCGACGATGGCGCGCAGGTCCTTGACGCCGGAGAGCACCGCCGAGAGCTGCGCGAAGGGAAGGCCGAGCGACTCCGCGAGGAGGCGCGCGAGCGTCGTCTTGCCGGTTCCCGGCGGGCCCCAGAGGAGCAGGGAGTGGAGCTTCCGCCCCTGCAGCATCGCCTGCACGAGACGGCCGGGACCGACCAGGTGGCTCTGCCCGACGTACTCCTCGAGCGTGCGTGGCCGCATCCGTTCCGCGAGCGGCGCCGTGGCGGGCGCTGCCGGAGCGCTCGCCGCGCGCTCGCCGGCGCGCCGCGCGCGGGCGGGACGGCGCTCGTCACGCCGGTCGTGCTCGCCCATGCCCGAGAAGAGGTCCGGCTCGCTCATGATCCTCGCCCGAGTGTGGCTTTCCACGCGCGCGAAAGCGAGCGCCGCCGCGAGTGGTGACGCAGTTTGCACCCCGCGGCGAGTGCCGAAGGCGTCTCGGTCGCCGGGCCTTGCCCCGGCGACGCGAAACCCGAGCGGCGGGGCGCAAGCCGGGTCACCGCGTCGGCGCGCGAATTCGACACGGGGCGCGTCAATATGCTAGCGGCCGCGCGGTGACGGCGGCTTCGTCCATGGTTGGTCTCGTCCTGAAGCGCCGCGCCGAGCCCGCTCGCGACGTCGCGCGGAAGCTGGTGTCCTGGCTGGTCGCGGGCGGCCACCGCGCGCTCGCCGAGCCCGAGGACGCGGCCGACATCGGGGCCATCGCGTGCGACAAGTCGGGCATGTTCGCGCGCGCCGACGCGATCGCGGTGCTCGGCGGCGACGGCACCCTGCTCGCGACCGCGCGTCTCGCCGGCGAGCGCGAGGTGCCGATCATCGGCGTCAACCTCGGCGGCCTGGGCTTCCTCACCGAGATCACCCCCGAGGAGCTGAACGACACCGTCGCGCGCACGCTGCGCGGCGAGGCGGAGATCGCTCGGCGGCGCATGCTGCGCGCGACCGTGCAGCGCGGCAGCGGCGACGTCGAGGTCTACCAGGCGCTCAACGACGCGGTCCTGAGCCGCGGCTCGCTCGGCCGCGTGATCGACATCGAGACGCACATCGACGGCAAGTTCGTGGCTCTCTTCAAGGCGGACGGCGTGATCATCGCGACGCCGACCGGGTCGACCGCGTACTCGCTCGCCGCCGGCGGACCGCTCGTCCACCCGTCGGTTCGCGTCGTCATCCTGTCGCCGATCTGCCCGCACAAGCTGAGCGTGCGGCCGATCATCATCGACGACGGCTCGGTGCTCGAGTTCCGCCTGCGCTCGCCCGGCGAGGAGCTGCTCCTGACGCTCGACGGTCAGCAGACCGTGCGGCTCACCGTCGACGACGCCGTCCAGGTGACGCGGTCGCCGCACGTCGCCTGCCTGGTGCGCTCGCCGCAGCTCGGCTTCTACGACCTGCTGCGCACCAAGCTCGGCTGGGCGCGCTAGCGGGCCGATCATGCTGCGCTCGTTGCGGGTCAACGACTTCGCGCTGATCGAGGACCTGGTGCTGAGCTTCGGTCCGGGGCTGAACGCCGTCACCGGAGAGACCGGCGCGGGGAAGAGCCTGCTGCAGCGAGCGCTCGCGATCGCCGCCGGCCATCGCGCCGGCAGCGAGATGGTGCGCGCAGGCTGCGAGGCGGCGCGCGTCGAGGCGGTGTTCGCGCCCGGATCGGAAGAGACCGGGATCGCGGGCCGCCTCGCGGCGCTCGGCGTCCCCGCGAGCGCGTCGGGCGACGTCCGCATCCGCCGCACGATCGCGCGCAACGGACGCTCGCAGGTCGTGATCAACGATCGCCCGGCGACGGTCGCGACCCTGCTCGAGCTCGGCTCGACGCTGATCCACCTGATGGGACAGCACGAGTCGCTGCGCCTCGCGCAGGCCGAGACCCACCTGGCGCTGCTCGACCACGCCGCCGGCACCGAGGCCGACGCCGCGCGCTACCGCGCCGGGCATGCGCGCGTGATGGAGATCGTGGGCGGCCTCGACGCGCTCGAGCGCGGCGCCGCACAGCTCGAGCACCGGCTCGAGATCGCGCGCTACGACCTCGACGAGCTCGTGCAGGCGCGTCTCGAGCGCGCCGACGAGGAGGCGGCGCTCGCCGCGGAGCGGATGCGGCTGCGCAACGTCGAGAAGCTGGCGCTCGCGACCGGCGAGGCGGTCGAGCGACTGCACGCGGCCGACGGCGCCGCGCTGGCGACGGTCGAGGCGATGGC
>JBLMXA010000236.1:0-8732 GCA_050257515.1 Acidobacteriota bacterium
AGATGCTTGTAGCGCTCGTCGCTCGCGTGGACCGCGACCGCGGTGTCGCCGAGCATCGTCTCCGGACGCGTCGTCTCGACGACGATCTCGGAACCCGCTGCACCCCCACCGCCGCCGACGAGCGGATACTTGATCTGCCACAGGCTGCCCGGCTCCTCGGCCGTGTCGACCTCGAGGTCGGACACCACGGTCTCGCTCGCCGGATCCCAGTTGATCATCCGCTTCGCGCGGAAGATCAGGCCCTCGTCGTACAGGCGCACGAACGCCTCGCGCACGGCGCGGTTGGACTTGTCGTCCATCGTGAAGCGCTCGCGCGCCCAGTCGAGCGAGAAGCCCATCAGCTTCTCCTGCTCGCCGATGCGATTGCCGCTGCGCTCCTTCCAGGCCCACGCGCGGCGCATGAACTCGTCGCGGCCGAGATCGAAGCGCGTCTTGTTCTCGCGGCGCTTCAGGTCCTTCTCGAGCAACACGTGGACCGCGATCGACGCGTGATCGATGCCGGGCATCCACATCGCGTTGGCCCCCGACATGCGGCGCCAGCGGATCAGGATGTCCTGCATCGTCGACCCCAGCGCGTGGCCGATGTGCAGCGAGCCGGTGACGTTCGGCGGCGGCAGCGTGATCGAGTACGGAACCGTCGGGCTGGCCTCGTCCGCGTGGAAGAAGCCGTTCTCGAGCCAGAACGACAGCCAGCGCGGCTCGACCTCCGACGGGTCGTACTGCTTGGGGAGCGCCGAGGTAGTCATGACGCGCGGACGCTAGCACGACCGAAACGGCTGCGGACCGCGATCGCGTCGTTGCGGCTCCGCTTCCGGTGCTCGCGTACAGGAGTACGCTGCGCGCCGGTTCTCGCCGCGCCTCGCGCTCGCGGTCCTCGCTCGTT
Organism: Acidobacteriota bacterium; assembly: GCA_050257515.1. Classification (GTDB taxonomy): domain Bacteria; phylum Myxococcota_A; class Polyangia; order Haliangiales; family Haliangiaceae; genus JABFXX01. The sequence goes on from JBLMXA010000236.1 coordinate 884, forward strand.
TCGGTCCGGCGCGTCGACGTCTACGCTAGCTGCGCTTGGCCGCGGCGATCTGGTCGAGGTTCTCGCGGATGATCTGCTCGGCGAGATCGGGGACGACCTCCCACACGATCCGCTCGACGACCTCGGTCGAGAGCTTGAGCAGCGCGAGCAACTCGGGAGATCCGGGCTCGAGGCCCGCGGCCTCGGCGAGGCGAGCGGCCATCTTCGCGAGCGTGCGCTCGACGAGCGCCGAGCGCTTGCTCGCGCTTCCAGCGACCAGGGGGGGACGGTTCATGCCACCGATTCCTGACACCGCGGGCGTGGCCGAAGATGCGTGCGACGCCGCCGGTGCGGTGGCCGGCGGGCGAAGCGCGGCGCCGGGGCCTGCAGGACCCGGCACGGTGACGGCCGGCGACGGAGCGACCGGCGCGGGCGTCTTGTTCGTCGGCATCGCCGTCGGGCCGCTCGCGGACGGGGCGACGCCCGCGGGCATCCGGATCGTCGGCATGCCCATCATCGTCGCCGAGCGCGGCGGCTGGGCGACCGCCGCGGCGGCGGCGGGAGTGCTCTTCGCGGCGGCGGCGGCCGGAGCCGGCGCGTGCGCGTGCGCGGGCGCCGAGGCAGCCGCGGCAGCCTGGCCGGGCTTCGCGGTGGCTCCCTTGCCGACGATCTCGGTGACCTTCTCGAGCATCGTCTGGGTGTCCCACGGCTTGGGGAGGTTGGCGTCGGCACCGACCTGCGTGCCCTTGGCGGCGTCGTACGGCGCGCTGTTGCCGACGAGGATCACGACCGGAACGTCCGCGGTCGCCGCGTCCTGCTTGAGCGCGAGGCACAGGTCGTAGCCGCTCTTGCCGGTCATCTGGGCGTCGGCGAGGACGACCGCGGGCTTCTGAGCCTTGGCCTTCTGCAGGGCCTCGTCCACCGACCGCGCGCCGACGTACTGGAAGTCGGTCCCGCGGAACGTGATATCCGCGACCATCTGCATCGTCGCACTGTCGTCGACGCACAAAACGATCTTGCTCACTTGGGTCCTCCCGAGGCTGTAACAGTAACCCGGCCGTCGACGCACGGTCAAACCAACTGCTCGGAATCGTTCGCGCATGGTAGGGTCCGCCGCCCATGCACACGCCGCTACATCGTGCGGCCGCCGAGGCCATCGGCGGGAACGCCAAGGTCGAGGCGCCGCCGCGGCCCGAGATGGGGGATCTCGCCGCGCCGTGCTTCGCGATCGCCAAGGCCCAGGGCAAGAACCCGGCGCAGCTCGCGAAGGAGGTCGCCGCCGCGTTCCAGCCCAACGACTGGCTCGAGTCGGCGACCGCGACCGGCCCGTTCGTCAACTTCCGCGCGCGGCGCGCGAAGGCGTTCGAGTGGATCGTCGACGCGGCGCTCGCCGGCACGCTCGTGCCGGGCCAGCTCGGCGCGGGCCAGACGATCACGATCGACTACGGCTCGCCGAACATCTCGAAGCACCTCGCCTATCACCACATCCGCGGCACGACGATCGGCCACTCGCTGGCGCAGATCTATCGCGCGCTCGGCTACCGCGTCGTCGCGATCAACTTCCTCGGCGACTGGGGCACGACGCACGGCATGGTGCTCGCCGCCTACCACCAGTGGGGCGCGCCCGAGCTCACGGTCGACGCGCTGAACGAGCTGTACGTGCGGTTCCGCGCCGAGATCCCGGACGCCGAGGATCGCGGCCGCGCGTGGCTCAAGAAGCTCGAGGACGGCGACGCCGAGGCGACCGCGCTGTGGCAGCGGTTCCGCCAGGTGTCGTGGGCGGAGTACGAGGAGATCTACGAGATCCTCGGCATCCACTACGACGACCTCAACGGCGAGAGCTACTTCTGGCGCGACGCCGAGCGGATCATCGAACAGCTGCGCGCGAGCGGCCTGCTCGTCGCGAGCGAGGGCGCGCAGGTCGTCCATCTCGAGGGCGAGAAGACGCCCATGCTGCTGCTGACGAAGGACGGCACGACCCTGTACGCGACGCGCGACGTCGCCGCGGCGATGTACCGGTGGAACACGTACCAGTTCGCGCGCAGCCTCTACGTCGTCGATCGCGGGCAGTCGCAGCACTTTCGCCAGCTGTTCAAGCTGCTCGCGAAGATCGGCCACGACTGGGCGAAGCAGTGCGTGCACGTGCCGTACGGGCTCGTGCGGGTCGGTGGCAAGAAGACCGCGACGCGCCTCGGCAACGTCGTGCTGATGCGCGACGTGTTCGCGATCGCCGAGGACGAGGTGCGCGCGAAGATCGCGCAGATCAACCCTGACCTGCCGCCGGAGGTCGTCTCGACCGTCGCGCGCCAGGTCGGCATCGGCGCGGTCGTGTTCGCGAACCTCGCCCCGCAGCGCGACAAGGACATCGACTTCGATCTCGAGCAGGCGGTGTCGCTCGACGGCGACTCCGGGCCGTACCTGCAGTACAGCCACGCGCGCTGCGCGTCGATCGCGCGCAAGGCGGGCGAGCGACTGACGACGAGCGAGGGCGTCGACTTCGGCAAGCTCGTGCACGACGCCGAGTGGGCGGTCGCCCGCCGGATCTACGACTTCCCGGACATGGTCGTGCGCGCCGGCGACGCGCGCGAGCCGCACGTGATCTGTCACTACCTGCTCGAGCTCGCCGGCGACTTCTCGCGCTGGTACACGCTCGGCAACGGCGACGCGTCGCTGCGCGTGCTCGTCGACGACGCCGCGACTCGCCGCGCGCGGCTCGCGCTCGTCGCCGCCGTGCAAGCGACGCTCGCCCAGGGCCTCGCGCTCCTCGGCATCGCGGCGACCGAGCAGATGTAGTCAGCTACAGCGCCGGGGACGCTTTCTCCTTCTTCAACCTGTGCCTGCGCCGCCCCGAACGAATTCGTGCTGTTAACTGGGGACGCTTTCTCCTTCTTCAACCAACGCGGAGCCGCCGGCGATCCGATGCGCCGATGAGCTGCTTCGTGGCTCTGAATCGAGCCTGGTTGAAGAAGGAGAAAGCGTCCCCAGCTAAGGCCGCGATCTCACTCGCTGCGATGGACGGGCTGGTTGAAGAAGGAGAAAGCGTCCCTAGATCTTTCAGGGCGTTTAGATCTTTCCGAGGGACTTCGGCGCCTGCCCTCGCCCGCCCCAGATCACGAGCACGGCGAGCGTCAGCACGTAGGGAAGCAGCGGCGCGAGGTCGCGCGGGATGATGCTGCCGCTCAGCTGCAGCTGGATGTTGAGCGCGGTCGCGAACGCGACGCCGACGCACGCGAGCGCGGCGAGCGCCGGCCGCCAGCCGGCGAGGATCACCATCGCGAGCGCGATGTAGCCGCGCCCGTTCGACACGTCCGCCGAGAACACGCCGACCGCGAGCGACAGCTGTGCTCCGCCGGCGCCTGACAGCGCGCCGCCGACCAGCGCGGCCGCGACCCGCGCGCGGCGCGGCGACACGCCGACGGCGACCAGCGCGTCGGGACGATCGCCCGCCGCGCGCAGCCTCAGGCCCCAGCGCGTGCGGCGCAGCGCGACCGGCACGACGATCGCGGCGACCAGCGCGAGCCACACGAGCGGGTTACCGACGACCGAGTCGCCGTACGACGGCCCCTGCGGCGAGTTCGCGCCCTCGTGATAGACGAGCTGCAGCAGGAACCGCGTGCCCGCGAGCCCGAGGATGTTGATCGCGACGCCGATGATCACCTGATCGGCCTCGAGCCACAGCGCGCAGAACACGTGCACGCCGGCGACGAGCATGCCGGCGACCATGGCACCGGCGACGCCGGCGAGCGTCGAGCCGGTCGCGTGCGCGCACGCCGCGGCGGCGAACGCGCCGAATAGCAGCTTGCCCTCGAGCGCGAGATCGATGACGCCGGAGCGCTCGGTGATCGCGCCACCCATCGCGGCGAGCGCGTAGGGGATCGCGATCTGCAAGACCTGCAGCGCGAACGCGAGCGTCAGCACGTCACTCATTCGCTTCGCTCATTTCGCGCACGCGCTTCGCGCGCAGCTGTCGATCTCGTATCGGCGAGGCCCTCCGCACCCACGGCCCGGCCGCAGCGACCGCGAGCAGCACCACGCCCTGCAGCATCTCGGTCAGCTCCTTGGGCACCTCGTCGCCGACGGCGAGCCCGCCCGCCGACAGCAGGCCGAGGAACATCCCCGCGCCCGCGACGCCGACCGGATGCATGCGGCCGAGCAGCGCGGCCGAGATGCCGAGGAAGCCGAAGCCGCGGCCGAGCCCCTCCTCGAACGCGTGCTTGTGGCCCATCACGAAGTTCGTGGCGGCGAGCCCGGCGAGCGCGCCGGCCCCGGTCATCACCCACACCTGCACGCGCTCGACCGAGATGCCGACCGAGCGCGCGGCGTCGGGATCGCGGCCGACCGCGAGCCACGCCTGGCCCCACGTCGTGCGCGCGCGCAACCACCACACGCCGGCGACCGCGGCCGCGGCGATCACGAGCGACGCGTTCGCGGCGCTGCCGCCGAGGCCCAGGCGCGGCAGCTCCGCGCCCGCCGCGATCGACGGCCCGGTCGTCGTGCCGTTCTGGAACAGCGCCGCGTTGCCGATCCACAGCACGAGGCCGGCGACGATCGCGTTCAGCATGATCGACGTGATCACCTCGTGCGCGCCGCGGTATGCGCGCATCGCGCCGATCGCCGCACCGACGACCGCACCGCCCGCCGCGGCGACGAGCAGGCACAGCGGGATCGCGACGACGCCCGGCGTTGCCGCCGGCAACGCGGCGCCGGTCGCCGAGCACGCGAGCACGCCGGCCGCGAGCTGCGCCTCGCCGCCGATGTTGAACAGCCCCGCGTCGAGCGCGACCGACACCGACAGCCCGGTGAGCACCAGCGCGGTGCCCTTGTAGATGCCCTGACCGAGGTTGGACGCGTCGGTCGCGGTGCGCACGACCATCTGCCACCACACGTGGCCCGGCGCCTTGCCGAACGCGAACATCAGCAGGCTGCCGATCGCGATCGACACGAGCAGGGCGATCGCGACGGCCTCGAGCTCGCGGCGGACCGCCGGCGTCACGCTGCCTCCGCACCGGTCATCAGCGCGCCGAGCTGCGCGCGCGCATCCGGCCCGCGCAGCGCGTCGCCGCCGCGCTCGCCGGCGAGCTCGCCGCGCAGCAGCACGACGATGCGGTGGCACAGCACCAGCAGCTCGTCGAGATCCGCGGAGATCACGAGCACGCCGGCGCCGGCGCTCGCCGCGGCGCGCAGCCGGTCGTGGATGCGCGCGACCGCGCCGAGATCGACCCCGCGCGTCGGCTGTGCGGCGACCACCGCGGCGAGGTCCGGCCGCGACAGCTCGCGGCCGATCACGAGCTTCTGCTGGTTGCCGCCCGACAGCGCGCGCGCGATCGCGTCCTTGTCCGGAGGCCGGACGTCGAGCTCGGCGATCCGCGCATCGGCGAACCGCGCGACCGCCGCGCGGTTGACGACGAACGCGCCGGTGATGTCGCGCCGCGCGAGCGCGAGGTTGTCGGCGACGCTCGCGTCGAGCACGACGCCGCCGTGCTGGCGGTCCTCGGGGATGTGCGCGAGCCCGGCCGCGAGCCGGCGCGCCGGGCGATCGCGCGACACGTCGCGCGCGCCGATCGTGACCTTGCCGGCGTGCGGCGCGAGCCCGGCGATCGCGAGCGCGAGCTCGCGCTGGCCGTTGCCGTCGATGCCGGCGACGCCGACGAGCTCGCCGCGCCGGACGGCCAGCGACACGTCGCGCAGCGCATCGCCGACGGTGACGTGGTCGAGCGCGAGCGCGACCGGCGCGTCGGCGCGCGGCGCGGCGAGGTGCACGGGCTCGGGCAGGTCCGCGCCGACCATCGCGCGCGCGATCGCGCGCGTGTCGGCGTCCTTGCCGAAGCTCGCGACGGTCTCGCCCGCGCGCAGCACGGTGACCGCGTCGGCGACCGCGCGCACCTCGTCGAGCTTGTGGGTGACGAGCACGACCGTCGTGCCCTCGCTCGCGAGCCGGCGCAGCGTCGCGAGCAGGCCGTCGACCTCGACGGGCGTCAGCACCGCGGTCGGCTCGTCGAGGATCAGCAGCTTCGCGCCGGCGTAGAGCGCGGCGACGATCTCGGCGCGCTGCGCGGCGCCGAGCGGCAGGCGATCGGCGCGCGCCCACGGATCGATGGGCAGCCCGATCGCCTCGCCGAGCTTCGCGAGCGCCGCCGCGGTCGCCGCGAGCTCGACGAGCGGCCCCCTCATCGGCTCCGCGCCGAGCACCGCGTTCTCGACGACCGTCAGCGTGCCGGCCGACGCGCCGTGCTGCTGGACGATGCCGATGCCCGCGGCGCGCGCCGCCTGGCGATCCCACCGCGACACGTCGAGCGAGCGCTCGTCGAGGGAGAGCGTGCCGCGCTCGGCCGGCAGCACGCCGGCGACGATCTTGACGAGCGTGCTCTTGCCCGCGCCGTTCTCGCTGACGAGCGCGTGCACCGTGCCGGCGGCGACCTCGAGCCGCGCGCGGCGGAGCACCTCGCGCGTGCCGAACCGCTTGTCGAGCTCCGCGCGCAGCTTCGCCGTCATTCGGCCGGGACCCGGATCTTGCCCGCGACGATCTGGTCGCCGAGCGCGCGCACCTTCGCGACGACGTCGGCGGGCAGCAGGTCGCGGTTGTGCTCGTCGCTGACGAAGCCGACGCCGTTCTCGGCGAGCCCGAGCTCGTGGATGCCGCCGCGGAACTTGTGGTCGACGACCTCCTTGACGATGTCGACCACCGCGACGTCGACGCGCTTGATCATGCTCGTCATCACGCAGCACGGCGCGCTCGCCCACTGATCGGAGTCGACGCCGATCGCGCGCATCCCGCGCTGGCGCGCCGCCGCGAACACGCCGTCGCCGGTCTTGCCGGCGGCGTGGAAGATGATGTCGGCGCCCCGGCTGTACTGCGCCGACGCGAGCTGCTCGCCGAGCGGCGCGTCGGTGAACGCCTTCGGCTCGGTGCCGGCGTACGCGGCGAGCACGGTGCAGTCGGGGCACACGTGCTTGACGCCCGCGGTGTAGCCCGCCTCGAACTTGCGGATCAGCGGGATCTTCATGCCGCCGACGAAGCCCACGATCTTCGTCTTCGTCGTCAGCCCCGCGATCGCGCCGACGAGGAACGAGCCCTCCTGCTCGCGGAACCGCAGGCCCGCGAGGTTGGGGATCGTGCCGACGCCGGGCGACGGCGCGTAGTCGATGCCGGCGAACTTGACGTCGGGGAACTGCTTTGCGAGCCGCTCGAGATCGGGCCCGAAGATGAAGCCGACACCGATCACGAGGTCGACGCCGCGCGACGCGAGCGCCCGCAGCGCGCTCTCGCGATCGGCGCCCTCGCTCGGCTCGATGTACTCGACGCGCACGCCGAGCTCGCGCTTCGCGCGCTCGAGCCCGCGCCACGCCGCCGTGTTGAACGACTCGTCGTTCTTGCCGCCGATGTCGAACACCAGCCCGACGCGCACGCCGGTCCCGGTGCCTGTCGCCTCGCCCGCGAAGAAGATCGCGCCGACCGCGACGAGCACGGCGTTGAGCGCGACGAGCGCGAGGATCAGCCGGCGGGGGGACACCCGCGGAGATTACTTCAATAGGGAATAGGCAACAGGGAACCGAGAAGTTTGAAGGTTCCGGAAATTCAGACTTCTCGGTCCCCTGTTGCCTACTCCCTATCCTCCGGAACTAGAAGATGACCGGGTTCTCGGTGCAGGCGCTGATCTCCATGATCAGGAACAGCAGGATCCTCTCCTGCGGCATCAGCCCGGCGTGCGACTCGCTCGCACTCGCGCCCGACGTCTGGAACGTCGAGTACAGCACCTTGCCGCAGCCGGCCGGCTCGTACGTGACCGACAGCGGATGCGGGCCGTGCGTGCCGTCCGAGCCGGTGACCCACGCCTTGGGATCGTCGTAGATCGGCTGGCCGTTCATGTCG
>JBLMXA010000237.1:0-9175 GCA_050257515.1 Acidobacteriota bacterium
GCCTCGCCCGGCGAGCTCCATCAGCGCGCTGCGCGGCACGACGCGGCCGGCGCGCCGCAGCAGCGCGGCGAGCAGATCGATCTCGAGCGCGGTCAGCTCGACCGGCTTGCCGTCGACGAACGCCTCGCGCGCCGCGACGTCGACGGTGATGCCGGCGGCCGACAGCTTGTCGGCGACCGCGTCGGGCTGCGCGCGCCGCAGCACCGCGCGCAGCCGCGCGAGCAGCTCGCGCGGCGAGAACGGCTTGGCGACGTAGTCGTCGGCGCCGAGCTCGAGGCCGACGACGCGGTCGGCCTCGTCGCCGCGCGCGGTGAGCATGATCACCGGCGTACGATCGCCGCGCTTGCGCAGCTCGCGCAGCACGGCGAGCCCGTCCATGCCGGGCATCATGACGTCGAGCAGGATCGCGTCGAAGCCGCCACTCTGGACGTGGCCGAGCCCCGCCTGCCCGCCGCCGGCGTGCACGAGCGTGACGCCCTGCGGGCCGAGATAGCCGACGAGCAGCTCGGCCAGCCGCGTGTCGTCGTCGATCAGCAGGACCCGCATGACTCGCTTCGCTCGTTACGCGAACGCGCTTCGCGCGCAGCCGTCGATCTCATGTCGGCAGATCATACGCGGTAGGGGCCGCCGCCGCGCCGCCACCAGCCCTGATCGAGCAGGCTGGCGAGCTGCTCGCGCTGCTTGTCGTCGAGCACCGCGTGGATGTTGCGCACTGCCTCGATGACGGCCGCGCGCGCGTCGGCGGTCGCGCCGTCGACACGGCCGAGCACCGCGCCGAGCGCGGCGTCGTCGAGCACCGGGCCGCGGATCGCCGCCGCGAGATCGCCGCGCGCGTCCTTCACGCCGGCCTTGCTCGCGTGGAGCTTCTCGCGCAGCTTCTCGACCTCCGCGATGATCGCGCGCTCCTGCGCCGGCGACGCGTCGAGGTGCGACAGCGCCATGTAGAGGCCGCGGCGTCCGAAGCCGCCGTGGTGGTGGTGATGCATCCACGGCGGGCCACCCCAGCCGTAGTAGTTGCCGTAGCCGTGATACCCGCGGTGACAGCGGCGCGCCTTGTGGAACGCCACCGCACCGAGGACGCCGAGTCCGAGAGCGAGACAGATCATCGAAGACCTTCCTTTCACTCGCTCAGGATGGCGGCGGCATGTTGCGCCACCGCGCGGCGGTCTGTGAAGAAACCTTGCAGCGCTAACTACGCGCGCTCGCTCGCGAATCGCTCGAGCTCGGCGGCGAGCTCGCCGGGAGCCTCGAACATCGGGAAGTGCGACGACGCCGCGACACGCCGCACCGAGAACCACGCATGCTCGGCGGCGAACCGCTCTTGCGCGGCAAGGAACGCCGGATCGGCGGGCTGCGCGTAGACGTGCAAGGTCGGCGGCGGCGGTGCGAGCTCGGCGATCGCACCGAGCGGCACGGGTTGCGCCGCGAACGCCGCGGCGATCTCGCGACCGGCGCGGGCCCACATCTCGAACCCGTGGCCGCCCATCGCGCGCACGTACGCGTGCAGCGCGGGCGCGTCGATGCCGGTCGTCCACATCGCGAACAGCCGCGCGCGCGTGGCCTCCCAGGTGTCGGCGCGCTGCAGCGAGGCGAGCGCGGCGTGGAACGGCGGCGGCGCGCCGAGGACCATCCAGTCGATCAGCACGATGCCCGGCACGCGTGCGGGGCCGAGCCGGCGTCGCAGCTCGATCGCCACCCAGCCGGCGTGCGCGACCGCGGCCGGGATCACGCGGTGCGCGCCGGACGCCTCGATCGCCGCGACCGCGTCGTCGACGAGCTCGCGCGTGCCGAAGTCGCCGGCGGCCGGCGACGAGCCGCCGTGGCCTCGCCAGTCGACCGCGAGCGCGCGGCGTGCGAGGTGGGGGTACAGCGGACGGAACGCGTCCCGCGAGGCGCACCAGCCGGGCAGGAACACGAGCGCGGGCTCGCGATCGCCGACGTCATCCTGGGCAAGGCCGGTCGTGGTCTTCATCGTCTCCCCTCCTTCTCGACCGCGATGACGAGCTCGGTGATGCGGCGCTCCACGGCGCGGGGGTCGAGGCCCGTGTCGACGAGCGACTTGAAGAACGGGAAGTCGCACAGCGTGAACAGCGCGGCGTGCTCGCCCTTCGCGAGCCGCCGCCCGGCCGCGGCGCGGACGAGCACGTGGAGCGTGTCCTGGATGACCCGCAGCGCGCGGTCGAGCTCCGGCACGAACTCGCGCTCGCGATACGCGGCGTGAAGCCAGTCCGCGCCGAGCAGGTAGCAGCTGACCGAGCGGCCGACGAGCGCCGCGAGCCGCTCGCCCGGCGTCGCCAGCGCGGCGAACTTGACCGCGGCCTCGTCGAGCGTCGGCGGGCGAATGATGTCGAACACCGAGCGCGCGCACGCCGGCACCAGGTCGGCGAGCGTCGGGAAGTGCCGGTACACCGTCGCGGTGGCGACCCGTGCGCGTGCGGCGATCTCGTCCCAGCTGGTCGCGCGGACCCCGCGCGCCGCGTGCAGCGCCTTCGCGGCCTCGACGATCTTCGCGCGGGTGGCGGCGGCGGCCTCGGCGCGAGCTTGCATCTGGTACTTGCGCGGTGACATTTCGTGAGAATCTTTGAGTCGCCAATAATACTCGCGGAAATCGCCGTCGATCAACGGTGTCCGGCCGCGTCCGGCCGGAATCCGGACGCCGCCGGCCGTGCGCCGGACGCGCGGGGGCGCAAGCGCGCGAGATCGCGTGCGCGCGAGCTGGCCCGCGGCGTGCTTTGTCCCGGCGCGTGGTCGCGCTCGTCCAGTCGTGCACGCTCGTCGGCATCGATGCCGTTCCCGTCGATGTCGAGTGCTCCGTCGCGTCGGGGCAGCTGCCCGCCTACCACGTCGTCGGGCTGGCGACGCCCGCGGTGAAGGAAGGCGCGGTGCGCATCCGCAGCGCGCTCAAGACGGTCGGTCACGACCTGCCGCTCAAGAAGATCACCGTCAACCTCGCGCCGGCCGATCTGCGCAAGCCGGGCAGCGCGCTCGATCTGCCGATCGCGCTCGCGGTGCTCGTCGCCGACGGCACGTACACCGGCGAGGCGATCGGCGAGCTGCTCGTGCTCGGCGAGCTCGGGCTCGACGGCGCGGTGCGGCGGGTTCGCGGCGTGCTCGCCGCGGCGATGCTGGCGCGCGAGCGCGGCCTGCGTGGCGTGCTCGTGCCGGAGGCGAACGCGAGCGAGGCGCTCGTCGTCGAGGACATCGCCGTGCACACCGCGCGTCATCTCGGCGACGTCGTCGCCGCGCTCGCGGGGCGCGACCCGCTGCGCGTGCCGGATCCGGTCGCGGCGCGGCGGCGGCGCGTCGTCCCCGGCGTCGACATGGCCGAGGTGCGCGGCCAGCACGTGGCGCGCCGTGCGATCGAGGTCGCGGTCGCGGGCGGTCACAACGTGCTGCTGTCGGGACCGCCGGGCACCGGCAAGACGATGCTCGCGCGGCGGATCCCGAGCGTGCTGCCGGCGATGACGCGCGCCGAGGCGCTCGAGACGACGAAGGTGTACTCGTCGCTCGGGCTCGCGCGCGACGGCCTCGTCGACGCGCGGCCGTTCCGCGCGCCGCATCACTCGATCAGCGCCGCCGCGCTGCTCGGCGGCGGCACATCACCGAGGCCGGGCGAGATCTCGCTCGCGCACCACGGCGTGCTGTTCCTCGACGAGCTGCCGGAGTTCGCGCGCGGCACGATCGAGGCGCTGCGCCAGCCGCTCGAGGAGCGCGCGGTGACGATCGGCCGCGTCCACGGCACGCTCCACCTGCCGGCATCGTTCCTGCTCGTCGCGGCGGCGAACCCGTGTCCGTGCGGCTGGCTCGGCTCGGGGCTGCGCGAATGCACGTGCGGCAACGGCGCGCTCGATCGCTATCGCGCGCGCCTCTCGGGCCCGCTGCTCGATCGGATCGACCTCCAGGTCCAGGTCGAGCCGGTCAAGCTCGGCGAGCTGCGCAGCGCGATCCCGGCCGAGAGCTCGCACGCGATCCGCGAGCGTGTCGTCGCCGCCCGCGACCGCCAGCGCGCCCGGCTGCGGCGCTACGGCCTCCACTGCAACGCCGAGATGCCGGCGCGCGTGATGCGCGAGACCTGTGCGCTCGATGCCGCCGGCGAGCGCGTGCTCGCCGAGCTCGTCGAGGCGCGGCATGCGCTCAGCGCGCGCGCGATCGATCGCCTGATCAAGGTCGCTCGCACGCTCGCCGATCTCGACGCGATCGACGCGATCGACGCCGGCTGCCTCGTCGAGGCCGCGAGCTTCCGCATGTCCGACGCCGCGCCCGAGCCACCGCTCGAGCCACTTGCCAGGAGCACTCATGACCACGCTCGCCGAACAGATCTATCGCCGCCTGCTGCGCCGCGCGCGTGACAGGCGCCCCGGGCTCACGTACGCCGCGCTCGCCGCGAGCCTGTGCCCGCCGGTCCATCCACGCAGCCCCGCGCTGCACCGGGCGCTCGGCGAGGTCAGTCACGCCTGCCGGCACGCCAAGCTCGCGTGCCTGCCCGCGCTCGTCGCGCGCGCGGACACCCACCGCCCGAGCACCGGCTACTACCGCGTCGCCCACCCGCGCGCCGCGACCGACGAGGCACGCATCTCGGCGTGGGAGCGCGAGCACGCGCGGGTGTTCCGCGAGCTGGCGCGCTACCCGCCCAGGATTTGAACCGCCAAGGCGCCGAGCTCGCCGAGCCAGAGCGGAGGGAGATCCACCACCAAGGCACAGAGATCACGAAGAGCAGAGACGAAGCTAGCGCCAGTGGCCTAGCTGAATCGGTCGTGCTCGTACTCGATCCAGGACGCAACCGGACAGCTGGGCGTCGATCACCCAGGCATCGCGGGTTTGCCTCCGGATCGCTCCTCGAACAGCCGAGCACGAGCACGAGTACGAGTACGAGCACGACCAGCGGGCGCGCCGCTAGGTGACGGGCCTTGGCGCTAACGGCTTGACCGACTTCGTGTCCTTCGTGTCTTCGTGGTGGATCTCTCCGCTCTGGCTCGGCGCGCTTGGCGCCTTGGCGGTTTGTCTCTCTCTCCGCGCTGCGTGCTCAGGCCGGCGCGGGGGTGCCGCACGACGGACAGAACCGGCCGCCGGGCTGGAGCTGGGTGCCGCAGCCGGTACAGAACGCCTTCTGCGGCGCGGCGGCGGCCGACACGGGCTTGCCGCAGCTCGCGCAGAACTTGGCGCCCGGCGCGATGCGCGCCTGGCAGGACGGACAGCCGCCGATCACCTGCTGCGTCGGATCGATGCCGGCCGTCTGATCGACACTGCGCATCTTCTCGTAGACCTGGTCGGCGGCGACCCTGGCCTGCGCGGACGCCGCCTCCTGGACGAGGTCGGGCGCGCACTCGAGGCATTGCTGGCGCTGCTCGTTCCAGCAGACCTCGGGACACACCCAGCGGCCGCAGCGATGGCACTGGTGGAACTTCGGCTTGATCTCCTCGATCGCCTGCTTGAACGCGGCGTCCCACGCGGGACCGCGCAGGCCGTCCTTCATGTACTCGCTCGCCTGGCCCGCCGCCCACAGGTTGTGACCACCGAACAGGCTGCCGAGCCCCTTCGCGATCTTGCCGCCGACACCGAGCGCGCTCGCGTGGAAGGTCGACCGGTATCCGCTGCCGCACTTGTCGCAGTGGAACTCGAACTGGTAGCCCGTCTCGTTGCTGTGATCCGTGTAATTCCTGGTGAAGGCAATGGCGCCCATGGCCCGCAAAGGTACCGCGGAACGCCGGAGAGCTACCAGCCGGTAACAGCGACCTTGCGCCGCCACCTCCGTCCGTGGCATCCCCTCGCCATGGTGGCTCGCGGACTTCTCGGGGTGATGGTGATCGCGGTCGCGTCGACCGCCAACGCGCAGCCGAGGCAGACTGCCCCGGCGCTCGTCAACGTCACCGAGGTCGTCAAGCTCGCGCCGGCGAGCGGCTTCATCGACGATCCCGTCGCTCACGACGATCAGCGAATCGCGTACGTCGTGACCGATGCCGCGACGAAGGCCGAGCTGCACGTCGTCTCGCTCGCGACGCACGAGGACACGGTCGTCGACATCGCCGCGGTCGCGATGCACCCGGTCGCGCTCGCGCTCGCCGGCAACCGCGCGCTCGTCATCACGCTCGTCGATCAGGGCCAGCAGAGCGCCGCGATGGTCGAGCTCGCCGCGAAGGGCAAGAAGCCGGCCGGCTCGGTCGTCTACAAGCTCGGCCCCGCGACGAACATCACCGTGATCGAGCGCGACGGCAAGCGCGTCGTCGCGGTCCACCGCACGAGCGAGGTCAAGGACGCCGTGCGCCACGAGGTGTCGCTGTTCGCGCTCGAGACCGGCAACCGCATCGCGACCGGCCGCCCGCTCGACGTCGACGCGCACGACGCGAGCAAGCCGCTCGACTTCCGCATCAACCACTGGTCCGACGGCATGACGCGCGCGCACGGCCTCAAGGGCGGCGAGTGGGACAAGAAGGAGAACCAGCGCACGCCCGACGTCGAGGCCACCTACGACCTCGTCACCGGCCGGTTCATCGATCGCCACCCGATCGAGGATCTGTTCGAGCAGCGCAAGCGCTACCAGGCGCTCGCCGATGCCAACGGCCAGCTCGACTTCCTGCGGATGACCTGGGACAACTCGGCGGTCCAGCTGTGGCGCGCGGGCAGGCCGCACCCCCTGGAGCTCGACCAGGCGCTCCAGCAGTACGATCCGAAGTCACTGCAGGGCATCGTCGCCGCCGACGGCACCGCGTGGTTCGTGCTCAAGGTCGATCCGGTCAACCCCGACGCGGTCGCGCGCAAGAAGGCGGACCCCGAGTACCTCGACGTCTTCCACGCCGGCAGCGACGGCAAGGCCGTGCGCAAGGCGCGCGTGCTCGCGACCGGCCTGCGCCACCGCTTCGGCCTCGTCGGCGATCGGTTCTGGCTGCTCGAGCGCTCGAACAGCTTCGATCGCGGCGGCCGCAACCTGACGGTCTATCAGCTGACCACGCCCTGACCGGCGAGTCCTGGGGCGGCGAGCTCGACCGCCAGCTCGGCGGCGACCTCGGCGTTGTGCAGCGCGAGCGCGCGGTTCGCGCGGATCGACGCGCCGTCGGTCGCCTCCGCGAGCCGTGCGAGCAGGTGCGGCGTCAGCCGCTTGCCGGTGATGCCGCGCGCGTCGGCCTCGGCGAGCGCGGCCTCGATCGCGGCCTCGATCGCCGCGGCGTCGAGCGCGTCGCCCGCCGGGATCGGATTGCACACGAGCGCGCCGCCGCCGCCGACATCGTCCCAGTGGGTCGTCAAGATTCCCGCGAGCGCGCGCGCGTCGGCGACGAAGTGATCGAGGCGCACGCCGGAGCGCGCGGTGTAGAACGCAGGCAGCTCGTCGGTGCGATAGCCGATCACGAGCACGCCGAGCGTCTCGAGCAGCTCGGCGGTGCGCGGCAGGTCGAGGATCGCCTTCGCGCCCGCCGACACGACCGCGATCGGCGTCCGCGCGAGCGCGACGAGATCGTGCGACACGTCGCCGGTATCGCCGCGATGCACGCCGCCGATCCCGCCGGTCGCGAACACGCGGATGCCGGCGCGCGCCGCGAGCACCGCGGTCGCGGACACCGTCGTGGCCGCCGAGCCGCCGCGCGCGAGGTGGACCGCGAGGTCGGTGGCGCCCGCCTTGACGAACGCCTCGCCGTGGCGCGCGAGCCGTTCGAGCATCGCGTCGCCGAGGCCGATGCAGCACTTGCCGTCGACGACCGCGATCGTCGCCGGCACCGCGCCGCCGGCACGCACCGTCGCCTCGAGCGCGCGCGCGACCGCGAGGTTGTCCGGCCACGGCAGGCCGTGCGCGACGAGCGTCGACTCGAGCGCGACGACCGGCTTCTTCGCGACGCGCGCCTCGGCGATCTCGGGCGAGTACCACAGGTCGAGCACCGCCCGACGTTAGCGCAATTCGAATTCCTTGCAGAAGGCGACCTCGGTCGGCACCTCGCCGGTCTCGGGGTCCTTCGCATCGAGCGGCCACCGCCGCTGCCCCTCGTCGGGCCAGTCGTGCGCGCAACGATCTCCGCGCCAGAAGAAGCAATGGCAGCACGCCGAGCGCAGCTCGAACCGCCGCGCTTCCTCGAGCAGCTGCTCGGTCAGCGGGAACTTCACGGCGCGTGCACGACGCCGGCGTCGCGCCGCGCGGCCGAGCCGTCTTCCTGCATCGCCTTGACGCCGGCGGAGATGCCCTTCTCGACCTTGTGCACCGCCGGGCCCGCGGTGTCCTCGACGCCGTGCTTGAGATCCTGCATCTCCTCGGTGTGCCAGATCGCGCGCACGTGGCCGAAGAACGTCTTGTTCCCGAGCTTGACCGTCGCGCCGCACCACGTGAACAGGCCGGCGAGCGCGACGAAGATCAGGAACCGGATCACGCGGGAAGCCTAGCGCATCAATCGGTGCCGCGCTTCAAGATCAGGAACGCGACGCGGCGGTTCTTGGCCCACGCCGCCTCGTTGTGGCGGCGGTCGAGCGGCTGGGTCTCGCCGTAGCCCTGCGCGGTGAGCCGCTTCTCGTCGACGCCCTTGTCGATCAGGTACTGGCGCACGGCGTGGGCGCGGCGATCCGACAGATCGAGGTTGTACGCGTCGTCACCGCGCTCGTCGGTGTGGCCCTGGATCTCGACGAGCTGGATGCTCGGATTGCCCTGCAGCGTCGCGGCCACCGCGTCGAGAATCGGGTACGACTCCTTCTTGATGATCGCCTTGTCGTACTCGAAGTAGATCATGTCCAGGATCTCGATCGACGTGTCGGTGACGACCACGCGGCCGCGATCCGGGCAGCCATCCTCGTCCTGGTAGCCGTTGTACGTCTCCGGCTCGTTCGGACACTTGTCGTCCTTGTCGAGGATGCGGTCCTTGTCGTTGTCGGGATCGGGGCAGCCGTCGGCGTCCTCGAAGCCGTCCTTGTCTTCGGGATCGTTCGGGCACAGGTCGTCGACGTCGAGGATGCCGTCCTGATCGTTGTCGGGATCGGGGCAGCCGTCGGCGTCCTGGAAGCCGTCGAAGTCCTCCGGGTCATCCGGGCACTTGTCGACGTCGTCGAGGATGCCGTCGCCGTCGCGGTCGTTCTTGTTGCCCTCGGGGCAGCCGTCCTCGTCCTCGAACCCGTTCATGGTCTCGGGCACCATCGGGCACTTGTCGTTCACGTCCAGGATGCCGTCCTTGTCGTTGTCGGGATCGGGGCAGCCGTCGGCGTCCTC
>JBLMXA010000238.1:0-3193 GCA_050257515.1 Acidobacteriota bacterium
GCGATCGCGCGCCGCCTGCGCCACGGGCGCCTCGACGCACTCGAGGCCGGGTTCACGCGCTGGGCGGACCGACGCAAGACCGGCGACAGCCGCGCCGCCATCGACGAGTGGCGCGAGTGGGTCGCGCTGCGCGCGTCCTACGACGCGGCGGCGGGGACCGGCGGCCTCGAGCTGCGCCGGCTCGCGTTCCCGCACGTCTACTCGACCGGAACGAGCATGGCCGCCTGGCTGTGGAACTCCCGCAAGGAGTACGCGCTGTCGCACGCGATCTCGGCCTGGCTGCTCGGCGAGGCGCTCGCGGTCGGCGATACCGAGGCGATCGAGCTATGTACGCGCAACGTTGGACTCGCGGTGCCCACTCGGTTCGGCTCCATACGAACGTAACGTGGCGCTATCCCGCAATGATTTGGCGTGAAATGACGTCAGCGATGCGGTAGCAACATCGGGCCGTGGGTTGCCCGTCGGATGACACGCTGGTGGCGATGCTGGAGCACGCGCTTCCCCCCTCCGCGTTCGCGGAGATCGAGGCGCACATCGACTCGTGCGATCACTGCCGCAAGGTCGTGGCCGCCGCGGTGACCGCGGACGGCCAGCTCGCGGGAGGCTCGCACCACGAGGCGGTGCCCGAGCCAGTGCTCGCCGAGGGCTCGGTCGCGAGCCGCTACATCGTCGACACGCTGCTCGGCAAGGGCGGCATGGGCTCGGTCTACCTCGCGCGCGACATGACGCTCGGCCGCGAGGTCGCGCTCAAGGTCCATCGTGCAGGCTCGGGCGGCGATCGCCTGCACCGCGAGGCGGTCGCGATGGCCAAGCTCGCGCACCCCAACGTCGTCAACGTCTTCGAGGTCACGAGCATCGACGATCGCCTGTGCGTCGCGATGGAGTACGTGCGTGGCACGACGCTGCGCGGCTGGCTCGCCGCCGAGCCGCGGACGTGGCGCGAGATCGTCGACATGCTGCTCGGCGCCGGCGCCGGGCTCGCCGCCGCCCACGCCGCCGGGCTCGTCCACCGCGACTTCAAGCCCGAGAACGTGATGGTCGGCGACGACGGCCGACCGCGCGTCGGCGATTTCGGTCTCGCGCGCGTCGGCGCGAGCCAGGAGAAGGCGCCGACGTCGGCCGCGCTCGAGAAGCTGACGACGCCGATGACGGTCACCGGCACCGTGCTCGGCACGCCGGCGTACATGGCTCCCGAGCAGCTCGCCGGCGAGGTCGTCGACGCGCGCGCCGACCAGTTCGCGTTCTGCGTCGTCGCGTGGGAGTTGCTCTACGGCAAGCGGCCGTTCGCGGGCGCGACGCTCGCCGCGCTGCAGGAGTCGATCGAGCGCCACCAGCTGACCGCGCCGCGCGATCTCAAGGTCCCCGACCGCGTCAAGACGGCGCTCGAGCGCGGGCTCGCGATCGAGCCCGGCGAGCGCTACGCCGACATGCACGCGCTGCTCGCGGCGCTGCGCGAGGCGGCCCGCCCGCGCACCCGACGCCGCGTCGCGCTCGCGATCGTCGCGTCGGTCGTGGCCGGCGGCTCGGCGGTCGCCGGCACGCTCGCGTTCGGCAGCTACCGCCACGCGGCGGCGTGCGATCGTCAGGGCGACGCGATCCGCGCGCGGTTCGATCGCACCGCGCGCGAGGCGCTGCGGCAGGCGTTCCTCGCGACCAAGGTGCCGTTCGCGGCGAGCTCGTTCGATCACACCGCGAGCGTGCTCGATCGCGCGACCGACACGCTCGCGATGCAGGTCGTCGCGACGTGCAAGCGCGACGACGAGCCGCCGAAGCTCGCCGAGGCGCGCCGCTCGTGCCTCGCCGCGCGCGATAGCCGGCTCGCGTCGCTGCTCGATCTGTTCGCGCACCCCGATGCGGGTCTCGTACGCCGCGCGCCGGATGCCGCGTGGGCGATCTACTCGCCGGCGCCGTGCGACGACGCCGCGGCGTGGCTGTCCGGGCCGGAGAAGACGACGCCGCGCTCGCCCGACGACACCGCGAAGCTCGAGCGCGTCCACGCGCTCGAGAACATCGGCCACTACAAGCAGGCGCTCGGGCTCGCGCAGCAGATCGTCGACAGCGCGAAGGTGCGCGACGCGAAGGACCTCGAGGTCGAGGCGATGCTCGCGGTCAGCGAGCTGCGCTCGCACCTCGAGCGGCCGGATCAGGTCGCGCCGATCGAGCACCAGGTGCTCGCGCTCGCCGAGTCGCGCGGCCGCGATCTCGACGCCGCGATCGTGCTCAACGACCTCGCGAACCTCGCCGGCGTCGTCGAGCACGATCACGTCGCCGCGCACCGCTACATCGATCTCGCGCGCGCCAAGCTCGCGCGCCACGGCGGCGGCAACCTCGCCGCGCGCGGCGCCCTGCTCGCGACCGAGACCCAGATCCTGTGGGACGAGAACCGCCTCGGCGAGGCCGAGAAGACCGCGCGCGAGGCGGTGAGCGAGCTCGAGCAGGCACTCGGGTCCGATCACCCCAAGGTCGGCAACGCGCTCGGCATCCTCAGCGAGGTGCTGCGCGCCGAGTCGAAGAACGACGAGGCGCTGACCGTCTCGCAGCGCACGCTCGACATCCTGTCGCACGCGCTCGGCGACGATCATCCGACCGTCGCCGGCTCCGAGATGAACCTCGCGAGCTCGCTGATCGACGTCAAGCGCTACGCCGAGGCCCGCGAGCTCCTGCTGCGCGCCGACGCGGTGTTCGCGCGCGTGTTCGGCGAGAACCATCCGACGCGCGCGGCGATCTACGGCAATCTCGGCACGATCGAGCAGCTGCAGAAGCACTGGGACGCGGCGCTCGACGCCTACCGCACCGCGGCCGGCGTGCTCGAGAAGATCCACGACCAGCCGGGCGCGGCCGCGGCGCACTCCGACATCGCGCGCACGCTGGACCAGATGGGCAAGGCGCAGGACGCGGTCGCCGAGCAGCAGCACGCGGTCGCGATCTACGAGTCGCTCGGCGAGGACGGCACCGTGCGCCTCGCGCCCGCGCTCGCCGATCTCGCGAGCTTCTACCTCGATGCCAAGCAGCCCGCGCTCGCGCTCCCGGTCGCCGAGCGCGCGGTCAGCGTCGCCGAGTCGCGGCCCGCCGACGCCAACCCCGGCGATCTCGCCGACGCGCGCTTCGCGCTCGCCGCCGCGCTGTGGGACACCAAGCGCGACCGCCCGCGCGCGATCAAGCTCGCCGAGCAGGCGCGCGACGACCACCCCGA
>JBLMXA010000239.1:0-11765 GCA_050257515.1 Acidobacteriota bacterium
CGCGGGCTTCGCGGGCGCGGGCTTCACGGCGGTGCGCTTCGCGGGCGAGGGCTTCGCGCGGACCGCCGGTGCGGGCGCAGGCGCGGCGACGTGCATCGACGTCTTGATCACCGGTGGGCGGGCCTCGACGGTGGGCACGATCGCCGGCGTGACCGGCGCCGCCGGCGGCGCGACGACGCCGGGCCGCGAGCCGTGCGCGCGCGCGATGCCCGCGATCACGATCGCGATCACGATGCACACCGTCGCGATCGTCGCGACGCGCACGCGCCAGCTGCCGCCCTCGTCGTCGTCGACATCGAGTGGCTCGTCGCCGTAGCCGGCGCTCGCCGGATCGTCGGGCGCGACGAGGCAGCGCGCGGGCGGCAGCTCGAACCGCTCGAGCGCGGGCCCGAGGTGCACCTCCTCGAGCCGCGCGATCACCTCGTCGATCGCCGGCCGCTCGCGCGGGTCCTCGTCGGTCATCGCGTCGAGCAGATCGTCGAGCTCGATCGGCACGTCGTCGCGGAACATCGCCTTCGCGATCGCGCCGAGCGCGGCGATGTCGTCCTCCGGACCGCACGACGGTGGCGTCGCGGGCGACCACGCGATGCGATCGGCCTGGCGCGCCTCGTGCGCGATCGCGCGCGCGACGCCCCAGTCGAGCAGCTTGACGCGCGTGCGATCGTCGTCGACGAGCAGCACGGTCTCCGCGGCGAGCCCGCCGTGGACGACGCCGGCGTCGTGCGCGACCGCCAGCGGCTCGGCGATGTCGAGCAGGATCTCGACCGCGTCGTCGGCGTTCAGCCGGCCCTCGGCGAGGCGGAGCGCGAGCATCACGCCCGACAGCCGCTCGATCACGATGAACGGCCGGCCATCGCCGAGCGTGCCGGCGTCGTAGAGGTCGGTGATTCCGGGATGGCGCAGCGGCCGCAGCCGCTCGACGATCGGTCGCAGGGCCTCGAGGTAGGAGCCGACGACCAGCGCCGGCGCGTCGATCTCGGCGAGCACCGCGGGCAGCCCGCTGTCGACGCGGGTCACCGCGTACGCCGTGCCGCCGAGCGCCTCGTCGATTCGCCACACGCCGACGCGCTCGCCGGGCAGCAGCGTCCCCGGTCGCGCCGTGCCCGACGCGACCGGCTTCGCGGTCGGCTGCAGGAACGCGCACGGCGAGGTCTGGGGCATGTGCGCTGGCGAGTTGCAGCCGACATGCCGAGCCGAAATTGCACTACATCGCGGACTTCGCCCGGATCGTGGCGCGTCAGCCGCACGGTGTGCGCCGGGGCATGTCGCGCTAGCCGAGGGACGCAATCAATGCGCGCACCGCGGTCCAATCGGCGGCGGCGCCGACCCGCACGACGTGCGCGCAGCCCGCCGCCCGGCCGGCCTCGAGATCCGAGTCCTTGTCGCCGATCATGATCGAGCGCGCGAGATCGAGCGCGAGCTCGCCGGCGGCCTCGACGAGCAGCCCGGGAGCAGGCTTCCTGCACGCGCAGCCGGCTCCCGGCAGGTGGGGGCAGTAGTAGCAGCCCGAGAACCGGATGCCGCGCCGCTCGAACTCCGCGACGAACCGCGCGTGCACCGCCGCCGCCTCGCGCTCGTCGATCATGCCGCGGCCGATGCCCGACTGGTTCGACACGACGACCAGCGAGTAGCGCTGCTGCAGCTCGCGCAGCGCGTCGGCCGCGCCCTCGACGAGCACGACCTGCTCGGGATCCCTCGGATAGCCGACGTCGACGATCAGGGTGCCGTCGCGGTCGAGGAACAGCGCGGGGCGGGGCACGCCGCTAGCTTAGCGGGCTAGCGCTTCCGGCGCAGCACGAGCGTGCCGAAGCCGAGCACGAGCGTCGCCAGCACCATGCCGAGCCCGAAGCTCTGGACGCGCACCGGGGGCGGCTTCGAGAAGCCACCGCCGCTGCGCGGCGCCGCGCCCGCGCGCACGCCGATCTCGGGGATGTCCTTCTTCACGACGTCGGCGAGCGCGAGCTGGCCGCGCGGCGCGAACGCCGACCTGGTCGCGGCGATGATCTGCGAGCCGCCGCTGGGCGGACCGCCCCACACGCCCCACCGCGGGTGCGCGCACTTCGCCGGCCCGGTCCACGGGTGGCGGATCGCGTAGCGCGCCTGGAACGCGTTCTCCGCGGCCGACATCGCGCCGTGCTCGAGCTGGCCGTTGCTCCACACCTCGCGGCCGCCGGTGATCGGCTTGGCCTGCCGGAACCGCAGGTCGTCCTTCATCGCGCCCTTGCTGTAGCGCGCGTGCAGGCGCGTCAGCACGAACTCGCCCTTCTGGATGCGGCCGCCGATGATGTCGGCGCCGAGCGTCATCATGTCCTGGTCGTTGACCTCGACGGGCGGGCACGGATCGCAGTGGTAGCTCTGGCCGCCCGGATAGAGCGGCGCGTGCGCCTGCCACGCGTACTCGGTGACGATCGCGCCGGGGTTCGCTTCGACCGTCCGGTCGAACAGCGCCGCGTAGAACTCGCCGAAGCGGCCGCGCACCGCGTCCTTGACGTCGAAGTTCGTCGGGATCGAGACGTTCTTGTAGTTGGCCACCTCGTAGCGCGTGTGCGCCGAGATGATGTTGACGATCAGGTCCTGGGTGCCGGAGCTGTTCGCCATGCCGAGCCGGATCGGCAGCGAGAATTCGTCGCTGTCGTAGTGGAAGCGCAGCGGCGACAGCGCGGCGTGGCCGTTCTGCATCACGACCTTCCTCGGATCGACCTTCGCGACGAAGAACTTCATGCCGCTCTGCACGTACGGCCGCAGCAGCGGCTCGGCGCCGGCGGGGATCTTGTAGCGGTTGTCCTGCAGCCAGTACTCGAGGCCCGTCGAGTCCTTCGCGGACAGGATCAGGATGTG
Organism: Acidobacteriota bacterium; assembly: GCA_050257515.1. Classification (GTDB taxonomy): domain Bacteria; phylum Myxococcota_A; class Polyangia; order Haliangiales; family Haliangiaceae; genus JABFXX01. The sequence goes on from JBLMXA010000239.1 coordinate 2,839, forward strand.
GTACTCGCCGACGTCGAACTTCGCCTCGATCTTGACGGTCTGCTTGCGCTCCTCGCGATCGTCGGCGCGCGACGCGGACTTCGCCATCGGCGCCATCGACGGCCGCGGCTCCGGCGGCGGCGGGATGTAGCAGGGATCTTGCTCCCAGTACTCGACGAGCCTCGGCGAGCCGAGCGAGTCGACGTGATCGAACACGCTCTTCGGCAGCGTCTTGACGTCCTTCTCGTGGAGCACGACCGGCACCGGGACCACCATCGCGAAGTCCTCGAGCGGGCCCTTGTAGTCGTTCTGCATCGCCAGCACGGTGCGCGTGCCCTCGCGCATGAGCACGACCTGGGTCGCGTCGTTGAACAGCTTCTTGTCCGAGCCGCTGACATAGAAGCCGCAGAAGGCGTGCGCGGTGTGCGCGCCGGCCGCCAGTGCCGCCATCACGAGTGCCGATCTGAGCATGCTATCTCCCCTCGAACGCGTATCAACGCACGAGGCGAGCCGCCGATCTAGGCGTCGCCGGCGATCTCTTCGAGCGACTTGCGCTCCGCGTCGACGCCGAGCACCCGGGCGACGTACGCCGCGATGATCATCAGCGCCCCGGCGGCGGCGTAACCCGCGAACAGCTGGCGCGGATCGCCGGCGTCGACGAGCCAGCCGAACAGCACCGGCGCGCCGGCGCCGACCAGCGTCGCGAACGCGTAGAACACCGCGATCGCCATGCCGCGCAGCTGCACCGGGAACAGCTCGCTGACGGTCAGGTAGGCGGAGCTGGCCGCGGCCGACGCGACAAAGAACACGACCGACCACGCGAGCGTCTGGGTGATAGCGTCGAGCAGGCCGGCGGCGAACAGCGCGCCGGTCGTCACGAGCAGCACGCCCGACAGCGCATACGTCAGCGGGATCATCACGCGGCGGCCCCACCGATCGAACAGCGGCCCGAGCGCGAGCGGGCCGAGGAAGTTGCCGATCGCGAACGGCACGATGTAGAGCCCGACGCTGCCCGCGGGGACGCCGTGGAAGTGCTGCAGGATCATGCCGTAGCTGAAGAAGATCGCGTTGTAGAGGAATGCCTGCGCGAGCATCAGCACGATGCCGAGCACGGTGCGCCGCGGGAACCTCACGAGCAGCACGTGGAGCAGCTCGCGCAGGCCGACCGTGCCGCTGACCTGCACGCGCACGGCGGTGACCTCGATGCGCGTCACGACGCCGACCTGGCGCTCGATGTGCTCGATCGTCGCGGTCGCCGCGCGCACGTGGCCGTGCATGAGCAGCCAGCGCGGGCTCTCCGGCACGTCGCGGCGCACGACCAGGATCGCGAGCCCGAGCAGGGCGCCGAGCCCGAACGCGATGCGCCAGCCGAGCGCCATCGGCACGATCGCGGGATCGAGCACGACGAGCGTGAGCCCCGCGCCGAGCGCGACGCCGATCCAGTAGCTGCCGTTGATCGCGAGATCGATCTGGCCCCGCAGCCGCGCCGGCACGAGCTCGTCGATCGCGGAGTTGATCGCCGAGTACTCCCCGCCGATGCCGGCGCCGGCGAGCAGGCGGAACGCGGCGAACACGCCGAACGTCGGCGCGAAGCCGCTCGCGGCGGTCGCGCACAGGTAGAGCCCGAGGGTGACGAGGAACAGCTTCTTGCGGCCGAGCCGGTCGGTCAGGTGGCCGAACACGAGCGCGCCGAGCACCTGGCCGACGAGGTACGCCGAGTTGGTCAGCCCGACCTGCTCCGCGGTGAGCCCGAGCGTGTGCGAGCTCTGCAGCGTCGGCGCGAGGTTCGCGATCAGGCTCGCCTCCAGCCCGTCGAGGATCCACGTGATGCCGAGCGCGACGATCACGCGGCGGTGCCAGCGCGACCAGCCGAGCGCGTCGAGGCGCGGCGGCACGTCGGAGTGCACCCACGTGCCGCGCTCGACGTCGGGGACCATGGTCGAACGTTACCGGTAACCGGCTTCGCGTTGGTGGCGGATCGCGAGGATCACGACGACGTCGGCCCGGGGCCGATACCGGTAGAGCGCGATGTAGCCGGTGCGCCCGCGCGAGATCACGAGCTCCCGATAGCCCTCCTCGGCCGCGCGTCCCACCAGGGGATGATGCGCGAGCAGCGCGATCGCCTCCTCGATGAGCTCGATCGCGAGCTCGGCAGCATCGGTATCGGTGTTGCCGAGGAAGTCGGCGATCCTCTCGAGGTCCTCGAGCGCACGCCGCGCGTAGATCAGCGTCGCCAAGACCGGGCCTTGGGCCGGCGCGGTTTCTTGCCCGCAGCCCGGGCACGGACGTATGCGTGAACGTCATCGGCGGCATAGCCGAGGCCCGTGCGATCGAAGTCCGCCTCGGCGCGCCGAGCATCATCGGCGAACCCGCGGCGTTGTTCGGCGAGGGCCGTCTCGTGCTCGATCGCCTTGAGCATGAACGCGTGCACCGACTCGTCCGTACCCGAGATCACCGCCCGGATGCGCTGCTTCAGCTCGGCCGGGAGCTTCAACGTCGTCGGGGGCATGGTAATACCAGAGTACTACTGGCCGAGCAGACGCGCCAGCGTGCTCGTCGACGACCGCCCTGGCACGAGCGGGATCAGCTCGATGCGCCCGCCGTAGGCCTCGACGATCGCGCGCTCCGGAATCGGCTTGTTCGCGTAGTCGGCGCCCTTGACGTGGACGTCGGGCTTGACCTGCGCGAGCACGTGCTCGGGCGTCGGATCGTCGAACACGAGGATCGCGTCGACGAGCTCGAGCGCGGCGAGCATCTCGACGCGCTCCGCAGCGGGAAAGATCGGGCGGTCGGGGCCCTTGTTCGCCTTCACCGACGCGTCGCCGTTGACGCCGACGACGAGCACGTCGCCGAACTGCTTCGCGGCGCGCAGCGACTGCAGGTGGCCGACGTGCAGCAGGTCGAACACGCCGTTCGTCCACACCACCGTCTTCTTGCGCGCGCGCTGCGCCTCGCGCCACGCGACCAGCTCGGGCAGCGTGTAGAGCTTTCCCTGCTCGCTGCGGTGCACGCCGTTGGTGGCGTGCGCCGGCGCGAACGCCTCGTCGAGCACCTCGCACAGGATGTGGCCGACCGTGATGTGCAGCTCCTGGATGCGCGCGGTCTCGGTCGATGGCACGGCGACGCCGGCATCGCACGACGCGACGAACGCGACACCCTTCGGGCTGCCGCCGGTGAGCCCGATCACCTTCATGCCCCGCGCGCGCGCCGACGCGATCGCGGCGACCACGTTCTTCGACGTGCCGCTCGTCGTGATCGCGACGAGCACGTCGCCCGCGGCGCCGAGCGCGTCGACCTGGCGCGCGAACACGTGCTCGTAGCCGTAGTCGTTGCCGATCGCGGTGAGCGCCGAGGTGTCGGTCGTCAGCGCGATCGCGGGCAGCGGCCGGCGCTCGACGACGAACCTGCCGACGAGCTCGGCGGCGATGTGCTGCGCGTCGGCGGCGCTGCCGCCGTTGCCGCACAACAGGACCTTGTGGCCGGCGAGCACCGCGTCGCGCATCAGCTCGGCGGCCGCCGCGATCGCGGTCTCCTGCTCGAGCAGCTCGCGCCGCACGCGGATGCCGTCGAGCAAGGACCGGCGGACGATGCTCATGCCCGGACTTCGCTCAGCGCCGGCCGCACCGCCAGCAGCTCGCGGATCTCGTGCATCAGCTGCTCGAGCGGCACCGAGCACGCGGCGGCATTGCCGATCTCGAGGCTCGGACGGCCGACCGCGACGTCCTTGCCGTTGTACACGGTGAACAGCGGGATCGAGTACAGGTCGGGCGCGACCGAGCGCACGCGCGAGCCGAGCGGCGCGAACAGGGTCGGCGAGTCGGCGAAGAACAGGCCGACCGTCGGCGCGTCGACGAGGCAGGCGAGGTGCATCGGGCCGGAGTCGTTCGTGACGAACAGCTTGCACTCGGCGAACAGCACGAGCAGCTCGCGCAGCGAGATGTCGCCGGCGATCACGTGCCGGCGCGGCGTCTTGCACAGCTCGGCGACGCTCTCGACGTAGGGCCGCTCGTGCGGCGCGCCGACGAACAGCACGCGTGCGTTCGGCGTCAGCGCGACGAGCTCGTCGGCGAGCTGCGCGTAGCGCTCCTTCGGCCACTTGCGCGCCTCGGGCACGAGGTCCGGCGAGGTGTTGCAGTTGATGACGTACAGCGGGTCGTTCTTGATGCCGTGCTGCGCGAGCTTCTGGCGCAGCGCCGCGCGCTCGAGCTCGCTGATGTCGACGCGCGGATACTTGTACTTCGCGGCGAACTCCTTGAACGACAGGTAGTAGTGATCGCCGGTGACGAGCAGGTACACGAGCGACAGGAAGATGTCGCTGGTGTGGAAGTAGCCGTTGTAGAAGCCGGTGACGTCGAGCAGCTCGCGCCGCCACGGCTCGAGCGTGAGGTAGAAGCCCGCCTTCTTCGGGATGCCGGCGAGCGAGCCGAGCACGAGCGGGAACTTCGCGAAGAACTCGAGATCGAGCACGAGGTCGCACTTGGCGCGGCGGAGATCGCGCGCGACCTTGAGCGTCGACGCGACGAACGCCTGGGGCGTCGACGGATCGACGTAGTGCTCGTGATCGGTCAACCCGAGGATGTCGAGGATCGGCTTGTTCGACTTGAACGTGACGAAGTGGATCTTGGCCTGCGGGTAGTGGTCGCGCAGCGCCGCGAGGCTCTTGGTCGCGACGATGATCGAGCCCATGCCGAAGAACTTCATCACCGCGATGTTCTTGACCTCGCGATCGGTCGCGACAAAGCGCTTGCGGATCTGGTGCGTGGTCGCGAGCACGTTGCACGCGGCGTTCCCCAGCACCTTGTCCAGCCTGCGCATCAGCTCGACGTCCATAGGGCCCTGGAATCGCATTTCTCGTCGGTCCGGTCAAGCAAACCCCCGGCCACGTGGCCTCGGTCACTGACTTGCTCGCTAGTGCTCTGCATGCCTATAACGAGCCGTGGGCTCGCCCTCGGATCCGTGGGACCGGCACGACATCTGGGTCGTGATCGCGGCGTTCCACGAGGCCGCGGTGATCCGCGGCGTCGCCGCCGAGGTCGCGGCCGCCGGCTGGTCGGTCGCCGTCGTCGACGACGGTTCGAAGGACGACACCGCCGCCGAGGCGCGTGCCGCGGGCGTGACCGTGCTTCGCCACGCGGTGAACCTCGGCCAGGGCGCCGCGCTGCAGACCGCGATCGACTACGCGGTTCGCCGCGGCGCGCGCGCGATCGTCACGTTCGACGCCGACGGCCAGCACTGCGCCGACGACATCGCGGCGCTCGTGGAATCTCTGAGCGACGCCGATGTCGTGCTCGGCTCGCGCTTCCTCGGCAAGCCGATCGAGGGCGCGAGCAAGTCGCGCGCGGCGCTGCTGCGCACCGCGACCGTCGTGTCGAACAAGCTGTCCGGCATGCGGCTCACCGACGCGCACTGTGGCTTCCGCGCGTTCCGCGCCGAGGTCGCGCCGAAGCTGCGCATCACCCAGGACCGCATGGCGCACGCGAGCGAGCTGCTCGCGAAGATCAAGACGAGCGGGCTGCGCGTGAAGGAGGTGCCGGTCACCGTGCGCTACACCGAGCACTCGATGCGCAAGGGCCAGAGCGGGCTGCAGGCGGTACGCATCCTGTTCGATTACTTCTTCCGTTCGTCATGATCATCCGCGCGCTGCTCCTCGCCGCGCTGGCCGCGACCGGGTACCTGGTGTTCCTGCGGCGCAACAAGCTGCCGTTTCACATCATGCTCGTGTTCGCGCTGCTCGCGCTGGGCGCGGCAGCCGTGCTCGCGCCGGAGAAGACGCTCGACGACATCGCGAACGCGTTCGGCGTCGGCCGCGGCGTCGATCTCATCACCTACCTGTTCGAGGCCGCGGCGCTGTTCGTGCTGCTGCACTACTACACGAAGTTCGTCGAGCTGCAGCGCCAGCTGACGACGCTCGCGCGCGAGGTCGCGATCCTGCGCGCGGAGGTCGAGCGGCTGTCGCCGCCCGCCGACAAGCGCGAGGCTACTGGATGACGACCGTGTTGATCGGCAGCACCGCCTCGCCGGCGGGATAGCCGTAGCTCACCCAGCCGGTGTTGGTGTCCTCCGAGCCCCAGCCCCATACCCACACCCCGAACTGGTTCGCCGAGTCCATGACGTGCACGCCGTTGTTGCACGAGCCGATCTTGCTGGCCCAGTGATCGACGAGCGTCTCGTACGCGATCTCGTACTGCCCCGACGTGCCGACCGGCTTCCAGTCGCCGGCGGGGATCGTGCCGAGGCAGTCGAGCGTGACGTCGGCGAACGCGCCGTTGACCTTCTGGCGAGTCACCGTGAGCGTCGTGAACGGATACGTCGGATCGGTGAAGAACACGTAGTGCGACAGGTACTGCGGCGGCGGGACGATGCGCACGAAGTCCGGATCGCCGCGGCCGCCGACGAAGTTCGGGTCGTAGCTCATGTCGGTGGTGTCGTCGACACCGGCGCCGGTCATGTACGTGAACAGCGCGAACGGGTGGTTGGAGTCCTGGCTGCGCACGACGAACGGCTGGGTGGTGCGGATCTCGATCATGCCGCCCTGGCCGAGGCTCGTCGCGCCCAAGCCGGCCGGCTCGTACGTCAGCTGCGTGCCGTCGACCGTGCCGTAGATGTGGAACACGCGCGGGTCCTTCGAGTCGTCGGGCTCGCGCTGGCCGTGCGGCGCGGCGATGTACTCGCTACCGAGCGCGCTCACCGGCGTCAGCATCTGCTCGCCGTGATCGCCGCAGCAGCGGTCGACGTCCATGATCTGGTGGCCGCCGAACACGCCGACCGGCGCGCTCGAGGTGATCGGGCTGCCCGACAGCGGGTCGGACTGCGACAGCTGCACGTACTCGCCCTTGTTCAGCGTGACCGTCCACGGTGTGTTCTTCGTGCCGGCGGGCACGCCGGTGCCGGCCGCGATGTTCGACGCCGGCCGCATCGTCACCGTCGTTCCGTCCTGCATCGCGACGATGTCGTGCGACGGGCCGCCGACGTTGATCGGGATGCCGATCGCCATGTTGTCCCACGCGCTGACCGCGATGTAGTTCGACTGCCACGCGCTCGTCGGGATCAGCAGCGACGCGCCGGTCGCCGCTGCGGCGCCGCCGCCGTACGGCAGCTCCTGGTACGCGACGACGGGCGTGTCGGTCGTGATGTGGAACGCCTCTCCCATGCCGGTGCCGTGCACCTGCACGCCGCCGGCGAGCGCGGCGGTCACCGGGCACGCGACGTTGCCGAAGATGATCGACTGCACGTTGTAGTCGAGGAACAGGATCGCGACCGCGCCCGGTGCGAGCCCGGCGTTCGGATCGTAGGCGCCGTAGGTGATCGACTGGCCGGTGCCCGACGGCAGCTTCGCGTACATCGCGAGATCGATCGCGGCGCCGCCGCGGTCGACGTTGATGTGCGCGGGCTGCATCGACACGTTCGCGACGAACACCGCGTAGCACGCGTCGTACGGCGGACCCGACGCGCCGTCCATGTCGACGGCGTAGTACTCGCAGCCGACCGACGAGTGGTTGTCGATCGCGGCCTGGCACGACGCCGAGCACGAGTTGCCGCTGCACGTGCCGCCGCCACCATCCCCACCGCCGCCGCCATCACCGCCGCCGCCACCACCATCGTTGCCGTTGCGACCGCTCGGGCCGCACGCCGTGAACACCACACAAGCCAGTGCGATTAGCTCCCTCATCGGGGCCTACCCTAGTCACAACGGCGTGCCGAAGTGAACCCTAATTTAGCGTCCAACTTGGCGAGGTCCTTGCGCATTTCGCGCAAGCGGCCCGACCTGTGGGGCCAGGCGTGCGGTCTCGGCCGGGGACGGGTACTGCAGGTACGCGAGCAGCTTCGCCTCGCGACGCACGTGCGCGACGAGATCGAGGATGAGGCCGGTCGCGACGCACATCACCGCGATCACGCCGAGCCCGCTGCACAGGATCGCGGTCGGAAACTTCTTCACCTCGTGCGTGTCGAAGTAATCGATCACGACCGGGATGCCGAGCGCGAGCGCGACGACCGCGAGCACGGCCGCGATCAGCGCGAAGAACATCAGCGGCCGCTCGTTGCGCATGAGGTTCGTGATCGTCAGCAGGATCCGCCAGCCGTCGCGGAACGTGCGCAGCTTGCTGGTCGAGCCCGGCGGGCGCTCCTTGTAGTTCGTGTCGATCTCGGCGAGCGCCATCCGCATCTGCATCGCGTGGACGGTCAGCTCGGTCTCGATCTCGAACTCGCGCGACGACGACGGGAAGCTCTTCGCGAACCGCCGCGAGAACACGCGGTAGCCGCTCAGCATGTCGACGATCTGCGCGCCGAACAGCTTCGCGACGAGCCCGGTCAGCACCTTGTTGCCGAGCCGGTGGCCCGCGCGATACGCCGCCTGGTGGGTCTCGATGCGGCGGCCGACGACCATGTCGAGGTTGTCGGTGACGAGCTTGTCGACGAGCTCGGGCGCGCGCGAGGCGTCGTAGGTGTCGTCGCCGTCGACCATCACGTAGACGTCGGCCTCGATGTCCTGGAACATCCGGCGCACGACGTTGCCCTTGCCCTTGCGCTTCTCGTGGCGGACGACCGCGCCCGCCGCGCGCGCGACCTCGACGGTGCGATCCGTCGAGTTGTTGTCGTAGACGTAGACCGTCGCGGCCGGCAGCGCCGTGCGGAAATCCTGCACGACCTTCTCGATCGCGGCTTCCTCGTTGTAGCAGGGGACCAGGACGGCGATCGCGAGGTCGGGCACGGATGCTCGTTCTTATCGTACATTGGCGCGCGTTGCAGCGCCGGACCGTGCACGTCGTCGTGGCCGCGATCGCGGTGGGGCTGGCCGTGCTCGCGTTCGAGATCCTGGTCGCTCGCCAGACGCCGCGCGTGTTCTACGACAGCTCGGCGTACTTCGAGATGGCCGGCAAGCCGCTGTCGCTCGACCAGCTCTACTATCCGAAGTCGCCGTTCGTGCCGCTCGTCTATCGCGCGATCGG
>JBLMXA010000240.1:0-9631 GCA_050257515.1 Acidobacteriota bacterium
GATCTCGGCACGATCGACGACGGCGGCTGGATCACGCTCGTCGATCGCAAGCACGACACGATCATCACCGGTGGGCTGAACGTGTATCCCGCCGAGGTCGAGCGCGCGCTCGCCGCGCTGCCCGAGATCGCCGGTGCGGTCGTGTTCGGCGTGCCGGATGCGGACTGGGGCCAGGTCGTCGCCGCCGTGATCGCGCCGCGCGCCGGGGCGCGGCTCGACGCGGCCGCGGTGCGCGGGGCGCTGCGCGATCAGCTCGCCGGCTACAAGCTGCCGCGCGCGCTCGCGGTGTGCGCGCCCGACGAGCTGCCGGTCGGCGCATCGGGCAAGCCGCTGCGGCGCGCCGCGCGCGACGCGTTCGCCGCGCACCTCGTCCGCTTCGACTAGGCTAGCAGCGGACCGGATACGTCAGCTCGAGCGTGTCGGGATCGTAGAGTGCGCCCGGCTCGAAGCAGCCGACCGTGTAGGGTGCCGGATCGAGCGTGTGATCGAGCTCGCCGTCCTCCGAAGGCGCGGTGCACGGCTCGGCGCACAGCTGGAAGTGGACGTGGACGACGCCGCCCGCGCCGGCGCCCGTCGCGCCGAGGTCGCCGATGCGGTCGCCGCGCAGCACGCGATCGCCGGCGTGCACCGCGATCGCCTCGAGGTGACAGTACAGCGTGAACCAGTCGCGGCCGCGGATCGCGTGCTGGAGCACGACGCAGTTGCCGCCGCTCGCGGGGCTGCTCGACACGTCGATCACGAGGCCGTCCATCGCCGCGAGCACCGGCTCGCCGCGCGCGCCGGCGAAGTCGACGCCCGGATGCGCCCCGCGACGCATCAGCCGGTTCGCCCCCAGCCGGCTGCCGTATGTCGACAGCACGATCGGCGCGCCACAGGCGGCGACGAGCGCGAGCGCGAGCATCCTGGTCATGCACGTTCAACCTAAGCATTCGCGGGATCTCTCGGCAGATCGCGCTTCTTGCGCGGCTGGCGCGCCGCTCGCGCACTCGCTGCGGACCGGAACGCCGCGTGCAGTCGCGAGATCGCGAGGTGTTCCGATGTCCGTGACCCGCAAGACCCACACGGGGAGGTCATGACCACGCGTGCGCTCGCGACGCGCCGCGCGGGGACGCTCCAGCGCCCCGCGCACGCGCTGCTCCGGCCTACGCTGACGACGGTGCTGGCTGCCGCGTCGGCGCTCGCGCTGGCGAGCACGCTCGTGTTCCTGTGTGCGGTCGCGATCGTCGTCGCGCACTGGCTGCTTGCGGTGCCGGCGGTACGCGCACGGCGCGCGCAGCGCAAGGGGCTGAAGAGGCGGTACGAGCGCCGTCATCTACGCGAGCACACGCTCGAGCTGGCCGACGTGTCGACCTCGACGCTCTGCGAGCTCACCGAGCTCGCCGAAGGGCTCGATCCGGAAGCGGCCGATCCGCTCGACCTCGAACCGCTGCTCGACCGCTACGTCGAGCTCGCCCTCGCGCGTCAGCGGTGCTGGAACACGCTGCGCTACGCGGGCGTCGCCGGGCTGCAGGAGCGGCTCGACACCGCACGCATGTTCCATCCGGTCACCGCCGAGGTGCTGGAGCGGCGCGTCGCGTACGCGCGCAAGCTCGACGAGCGCGGCCGCTCGCTCGAGGATTCCCTCGCCGAGGTCGCGGATCTCATCCGCTGCTACGCGGAGCGCGCGAGCCTGCCCGCGGACGCGACCGCCGGCGAGCTCGATCCGCTCGCGAACGTGCTCGTGCAGATCGACGCCGCCGACGCCGTGGGCTAGGTGAGCAGCGAGTGCAGCATGTCGGCGATCGCGAGCCACTCGTCGCGCGCGCCCCTCGCGGCGCGCTTGCCGGCGCGCGTCAGCGAGTAGACGCGGCGGCGGCGGCCGTCCGGGCCCCGCGTCCAGCGCGCCTCGACCGCGCCCTCGAGCTCGAGCTCGTGCAGCGCCGGATACAACGAGCCCTCGCGGATCTTGAGCGTGCCGCGCGAGCGCTCCTCGAGCTGCCGCGCGAGCGCGTAGCCGTGGAGATCGGAGTCGGCGAGCGAGGCGAGCACCAGCGCGCGCAGCGCACCGCGCGGGACGACGTCGCGTTGCGGGGACCGGCCCATCACACCGCCACGGTGCGGCGCGCGCGGATGCCCTCGACGAGCAGCAGCCCGTACGTCGCGACCAGCACGCTGAAGCACGACAGCGGCACGCTGACCTCGGTGACGCCGAGGAACGCGCGCACGACGATCATCCCGATCCACACGAGGTGAGGTGTCGCCATCACCGTGTACAGGTAGGTCACCGCCGGACCGATCGGCACGCTGCGGCCGAGCCGGCCGCGGACGCGAGGCGCGCGCAGCTCCGCGCGCAGCAGGTCGAGCATGCGCGGCGGCGCCAGGACCGCCGCGATCGCGATCGCGGTGAACGCGCCGAGCAGCCCCGACATCACGGTCAGCGCCTGATCGAACATCAGCGCGACGATCGCGCCGGCGATCACGCCGCGCACGAGCGCCGCGCGGCGCGTGATGCGGAACGCCGGCTCGACGGCCTCGAGCGCGCGCCGCATCGCCTCGAGGTTGCCCAGCGCGTCGCGCCCGGCGGCATCGGGGTCGCGGCCCTCGCGCGCGGCGGCCTCGCGCGCGCACGCGACGTGGTCGAGCAGCTCGGCGAGCACGACGGCCTTGCGATCGGCGGGAATCGCGAGCGAAGCGACGAAGCGTTCGATCTCGTCCTGCATGAAGGCCATCATACCTCGGTTGCCGAGGTATCGGCAAGCTGTGTATGCGCCCGTGCTCGCTACTTGATCCACAGCACGCTGGCGAGGCCGGCGTGATCCGAATCCCAGTAACCGTTCGCCATCTCGCGGCCGGTGACGAACGACTCGACGAGCCTCACGGTGTCGGGTGCGTTCGTCATCACGTGGTCGACCTGGTGGTCGAACTCGGCGGCCGTGCCGGTCGTCAGGTCGTAGGACGATTCGATGCAGCAGCTCAGCGGATCGGCGGTGCTGCGCTCGACGAAGCCGGCATCGAGCAGCGCGCGGTACGCCTGCTGGTCATCCGGCACGACCGTGTCGTCGTCGGAGTTGAGATCGCCGACGAGCACGACCGGCAGATCGCCCGCGAGCGCGGCCGGCAGCTCGCCGGCCTGCAGCGCGCGGATGCTCGGGTGCAGCACGCGCGGATCGAACGCCTCGAGGTGCGTCGCCGCGAACCGGAACGCGGTGGTGCCGCGCACGCGCACGTCGATCGACGTCCAGCCGCGCGTCACCGCCACGCCGCCGCTGAGGACCGGCAGGGTGAGCAGGTGCGTGAAGTGCCCCGACCGCGGGTTCGAGACCCGGATCCCGGCGTCGACGCGCGCGAGGATCACGTCGCGCATCGTCAGCCGCGCGTCGTGCTCGGCGTTGACGATCGGCGCGGGGCCATCGCCGGCGACCTGGTTCTCGTCGGCCGGTGCCTCGAAGTCGAACTCCTCCTGGACCACGACCGGCTCGTAGAGCACCCCGCCGGCGTTGAGCTCGGCGAGCAGCAGCTGGAGATAGTCGTAGCGCACCGTCGAGGCCGTCTTGGGGTACCCGAGCAGCGGCGCCATCGACGCGGGACCGGTGCGCCACAGCGCGACCTCCTGCAGCCCGACGAGGTCGGGCTTCGCGGCGAGGATCTCGGCCGCGAGCCCCTGCGCGCGGACCGGGAAGTTGGTCGCCGTCACCTGCCGCAGCACCGCACCGGTGCCGGCGACGAACTGGGTCAGATCGGTCACGCCGATCGCCGGAGACAGGTCGGCGCCGAGATAGAGATTTCGCGTCATCACGCGCGCGTTCTGCCCGACGTGCTGCCCTTGCGACACCGGATCCGACGCGCTCGCCAGGCCCTGGTCGTCGAGCCCGGTGTCTTGCCCGCACGCGGCGAGCACCATCACCATCGCCAGGATCTTCCGCATGACATCCTCCTGCGCCGCCACTCGGTGCATCAAGGATGCCGTCGCTGGCGCATGCGAATTCGCGCCGGTGATGGCCGCCGCGCCGCATTCCTTGCGTGTAAGGATTCGCGCCGTCATGAAGCCCACGCTCGTGCTGCTCGCGCTCCTCGCCGCCCGCATCGCTGCCGCCGACCCGTTCGCCGACGCGAAGGCGACGGCCGCGCGCTGCCAGGCGCAGCCGAGCGTGCGCTGCAAGCAGGAGCTCGCGTCGCTGCTCGTGCAGACCGGCGCCTACGTCGACGCGATCCGGATCGGGCGCGAGCTCGTCGCGACCGCGGAGAAGGAGCACGGCGGCGACTCGACCGACGTCCGCGACGCGCTCCACCAGCTGATCGGCGCGTACGAGATGCACGGCGACCTCGATCTCGTGAAGCAGGGGTTCGAGCGCACGCTCGCGATCACGAGGAGGCACGACGGCGAGGCGAGCTCGATGTACGCGCTCGAGCTGCGCTCGTACGGCGACGTGCTCGCGCGGCGCCAGGAGGACGCGGCGGCCCAGCAGGCGTACGAGCACGCGCTGCGCCTCGACGACGCCGCGCACCGCGAAGACCCGGCGATCGTCAGCGCGCTCGGCATGTCGTACCTGAAGACCGGGCAGTTCCCGCGCGCGCAGGCGATGTTCCAGCGCTACCTCGCCGCGATGTCGACGCAGCCGGTGACCGCGCGCGTGCAGCAGGCGGGGTGGGTCGCGTCGCTGTTCCACAACGGCGGCCGCGACGACGTCGCGAAGCCGCTGTACGCGCAGGGCAAGCTGCTCGGCGAGCAGGAGATCGCGCGTATCGAAAAGGCGAGCGGCGCCGACGCGGCGGCGCTCGATCCGCTGCTGTTCTCCGTCGGCTGGATGCTCTACGAGAGCGGCGATCACGCCGGCGCCGATGCGATCTACACGCGGCTCGTCGCGCTGCAGGAGAAGCACCACTCTCCGTTCGTCGCCTACGCGCAGCTCGCGAGCGTGCGGCGCCAGCTCGGGAGGCCGCAGGAGGCGCTCGCGCTGTTCGAGAAGGCGAAGCGGCAGATGGGCAAGCAGAGCACCGGGATGAACTCGATGATCGCCGACATCGAGCGCGAGCTCGGCCACTACAAGCGCGCGCAGGCGCTGTACGCGGACGAGCAAGCGGAGCTCGACCGCGAGTTCGGCAAGGGCGCGATCCTCGTGTCGCGGCTGAACCTCGGGCTGCTCGCGGTCGACGTCGCCGCGCACGAGCTCGACAAGGCGCAGCGCGTGCTCGCCGAGGAGCTGGCGATCGCCGAGCGCGAGGTCACCGCCGTGCTCGGCACCGGCACCGAGCAGGATCATCTCGAGTACTTCGCGCGCCACCCCGAGGAGCTCGACTTCGCGATCGGTTTCGACGTCCAGGTCGCGCCGAAGAGCGCGGTCGCGACGAAGCTCGCGCTGACGACGTTGCTGCGCCGCAAGGGTCGCGTGCTCGACGCGTCGGCGGCGAACCTCGCGACGCTGCGCAGCAAGCTGTCGCCCGCGGATCGCCAGCTGCTCGATCAGCTGAGCGATCTCCGCGCGCGCCTCGCGAAGCTCGTCGTCGCCGGCTCGCAGCAGGTCAAGGACTACGCGAAGCAGGTGGCCGCGCTCGAGGATCAGATCCGGCAGACCGAGGTCGCGCTCGCCGGCAAGAGCGCGCAGTACAAGGTCGTGAGCCAGCCGGTCGAGCTCGCGGCCGTGCAGAAGGCGATCCCACACGACGCGCGGCTCGTCGAGCTCGTCGACTACCAGCCGCGCGACTGGTTCGCGCCCGACGTGCCGAAGCCGCCGGTGCTGCCGCGGCGTTACGCGGCGTACGTCGTCGCCGATCGCGGCGATCCGGTCGTCGTCGATCTCGGGACCGCGACCGCGATCGACGGCGCGGTCGCGACATTTCGCAAGGCGCTCGGCGATCCCGACGACGATCACGTCGCCGACCGCGCCCGCGCGCTCTACGAGCTGACGTTCAAGAAGCTCGCGCCGGCGCTCGGCGGTGCGAAGCAGGTGCTCGTCGCCCCCGACGGCGCGCTCAACCTCGTGCCGTTCGCCGCGCTCCACGACGGAAAGCAGTACCTCGTCGCCGAGTACACGTTCACGTACCTGACGTCGGGACGCGACCTGTTGCGCGTCGGCATCCGCGGCAAGCCGCAGGACGCACCGATCATCTTCGCGGATCCCGACTTCGAGGGCGCCGCGCCGGGGGCGCCGCCTGCCGGCCGCCGCTCGCGCGCGATGACCGGCCTCAAGTGGCCGCGGCTGCCGGGCACGGCGCAGGAGGCCGACGCGGTCGTCAAGCTGCTCGCCGGCGCGCGCGTGCTCCGCGAGGGGCAGGCGACCGAGCACGCGCTCAAGGCGCTGCACGCGCCGAAGATCCTCCACCTCGCGACGCACGGGTTCTTTCTCGAGGACACCGACGAGCACGAGAATCCGCTGCTTCACTCGGGCCTCGCGTTTGCCGGCGCAAACAAGCTGAGCTCGGGCGGCGACGACGGCATCCTGACCGCGCTCGAGGCGTCGGGGCTCGATCTGTTCGGCACCGAGCTCGTCGTGATGTCGGCGTGCGACACCGGCGTCGGCAAGGTCGTCAACGGCGACGGCGTGTACGGGCTGCGCCGCGCGCTCGTGATCGCGGGGGCCGAGAGCCTCGTGATGTCGCTGTGGCAGGTCGACGACCGGGCGACGCGCGATCTGATGGAGGGCTATTACAAGCGGCTGCGCGCCGGCGCGGGCCGGAGCGCGGCGCTGCGCGACGTGCAGCTCGAGCTGCAGCGCCGGCCCGCGTACGCGCACCCCTACTTCTGGGCGAGCTTCATCGCGGCCGGCGATCGCGGCCCGTTGTGATCAGATGTCGCGCATCGAGCTGGTCAGCGTGACGCTGACCGCCGGCTGGCAGCTGTTGCAGTAGAGGTAGTTGGTGGTCGCGTCGAACTGGGCCGACAGGTTGCTCGCCGCCAGCACGTGCGGCGCCGCGCCGTTGTTGCCGGTCGGCAGCATGCGGTACATCGTGCCGCCGTAGTTGAGCCACACGACGTTGTTCGGGTAGACGTAGAACGTCGTGCGCGACGTCGGGAACGAGTAGCGGCCGACCGGGATCTTGACCGCCGGCGAGCTCGTCGCCGTCACGGCCTGCTGGTTCGCGTTCGCCGGCGGCGCGATCGTCGTCGTGTCGAACGTGTAGTGGACCGTGTAGTAGGTGTAGCCGTTGTACGTCACCGTCGCCGAGTTGAGGTTGCGGACGAGCGGCGTGAGGCCCGACATCAGCGTGTAGTCGAGCTTGTCGCTCAGCTGCGACTGCTGCTTCGACGTCATCAGCGGCAGCGTCGCGTTCGTCGAGAACGTGCGCTGGCCGCCGTTCCACGCCTCGAACACGAACTGGCCCTTCGGCAGGCTCGGCACGGTACCCGCGCCGAACACCGTCTCGGTACCCGCGTCCTGATCGATCACGACCAGCTGCGTGCCTGCTGCGAGCGCGACGGTCGTCGCGACCGCCTGCGTCGCGGTCAGCGTCGACGTCAGGTAGTTGCTGTAGTCCTGGCGCTGCTCGTCGATCGTCGTCGTGCCGGCCATGTGGAACGTCGCGGGGCCGAGCGTCGCGTCGACCGCGAACGTGCCCGGCGCGGGCGACACCACGAGCTTCGCGTCGGACTGCGCGACCGCCTGGTCGCGGAACACCGCCTGGATGCTGGCGAACGCGGTCACCTCCGCCTGCGTGAACGCCGCCGGGTTCGCGATGCCGCTTGCGAGATCGGCGAGCGTCACCGTCGTCGCGTCGCTGTCGCTGTTGTAGACGTTCTCGAGCCGCTGCGCGGGCGCCTGCAGGTCGGTCGGCAGCGCCGAGATCGCGAGCGACGCCGGCGGCACGGCCGCGGCGGGCGGGTAGGAGTCGTCGAGCACGCCGAAGTTGTCCTTCGGACCGTAGACGACGTCGTTCGTGCTCGGCGCCTCGAACAGCTTCCACAGCTTGGGCAGCGCCGCCTGCTCCTGCGGGAACAGGCTCGAGTGGATCGCCGGGTTCTCCATCCGCACCAGCTCGGCGAGGTTGATGAGCCCGTCGGCCGGCATGTTCGCGATGATCCCGTCGATGCGCTTCGCGAGCGGCGCCTCGACCATGTCGAGCGCGCTGACCGTGTTCAGGTTCGCGATGTTGCGCGACATCATGTAGTACTTGTTCGGATCGACGAACGCGGACGGGATGTCGCTGCCCTTGAGCGTGGTGTAGCCGTCCGCCTTGCCGGTGCCGCCGGGCGGCATCCAGATGCTGTCGTCGGAGGTCCCGCAGGCTGCGAGCGAGGATAAGGTAACGAGGACAAGCGAGGCTCTGCGCATCATGTTGCGCGGCGCGCCTTGCAACTCGTGCACCCGGGCGAAGCCTTGCGTGACGCGCATTTCGGCGGCAAGGCAGCGCGACTCGCCGGCGGCTGAGATTGCCGCCTGAACGCGCCACCTCGCTTGCAGCTCGCGCCACCGAAAAAAGTTTCGGTGGCGTGTCCACCGGATCGCGGATTCACGGCTCTTCGAGCACCAGGAGGATCCATGCGCCGTTCCCTGCTAGCTGCTGCGGTCGCGGGAGTGTGGCTGTTCGCCTCTCCCGGCCGAGCCCACGCCTGCCATCACCACGACGACGATGACGATGATCAGGAGGACGTCAGCAACGACGACCAGGACGACGACGATGGCGACGACGCCGCGATCCAGGCCCAGGCGGACGCGCTCGCCCGCGCGATCGAGGCGAAGGTGCAGGCGAAGCTGCAGCACGCGTTCGCGCGGCTCGCGCAGCGCCAGCACCCCGTGCGGGTGAACGTGCCGCTGCCGCCGCTGCCGCCGCTGCCGCCGCTGCCGCCGCTACCGCCGCTACCGCCGCTGAACGCGGGGCAGGCGCTGCCCCCTCCTCCGCCTCCGCCGCCGGCGGTGAACGCACCCGGCGACTTCGACTTCGACATCGACTTCGACTTCGACGTCGACCTCGATGACTAGCGTGCGAACCGATCCTTCCGTCCCGGCGCGCGTGCCGCTGTTCGCGAGCGAGCCGGTTCCCGAGCTGCGCGGCCTCGCGTCGCTGACCGATCCGGCCGACGACGTCACCGCCGTGATCGATCTGCCGGTGCTCGGCGCGCGCGGCGACGGCAAGACGCAGTTCCTCGTCCACGCGATCCGCGCGCTGCAGGCACGCTCGCCCGCGCTCGCCGGTGCCGAGGGCGAGCTCAACCGCTCGGTGATGCGGCTCGTGCTCGATCCGCGCGCACCGCGGCCCGATGCGACGCCGCCCGGAGTCGTGCCGCACTTCACGTTCCGCGTGCGCGCATCGACGCTGTTCGAGCAGCTCGGCTGGCGGGGCTCGTTCGCGCTCGCGCGGCGGCTCGCGCGCATCGGCGGGCTCGTCGCGCTCGCCTCGCTGCTCGCGGTCGCCGGCGTCGCGACCGCGGTGGTGAACCGCGTGCCGGCGGGCGTCATCCTCGTCGCGTGCGGCGCGATCGTCGCGGCGGTCGCCGGGCTCGCGGCGCGCCGCCGGATCGCGCGCGCGGGCGATCTCGAGGTCGTGTTCTGGGACGTCGCGGGCGAGCACGTCTACTCGGAGACCGCGGCCGATTACCACGCGCTGCTCGCGCAGCTCGTCGACGCGCGCCGCCGCCGCGCCGAGGCCGCCGGGCGCGCCTACGCGTTCGCGCCGGTCCTGATCTGCAACCCGCTCGCGCTCGGCACGCTCGACGAGA
>JBLMXA010000241.1:0-3351 GCA_050257515.1 Acidobacteriota bacterium
GGCTCGCCGCGATCGAGGCCCCCGATCCGGTCGTCGCGCACGTCGCCGGCCGGCTCGCGGCAGCCGACGCGCCGCCGATCGGCGAGCTCGCGCGCGACACCGGGTTCACGCGCCAGTACCTCGGCCGGCTGTTCCGCGACCACGTGGGGATCTCGCCGAAGCAGCTGGCGCGGGTCGCACGGCTGCAGCGCGCGATGTCCTCCCTGCTCGCAGGCGGCGAGCCCGCCGGCGTCGCGGCCTCGGCCGGGTACTTCGATCAGGCGCACATGATCCGCGACTTCCACGATCTCGTCGGCCTGACGCCGAGCGCGGCGTGTGCGGCGGAGCCCGGTTCCATTCGTCCAATCCGCTCGCTGTATCGCGCGGCATGATCACGGCATGAACAAGATCACGCCTAACCTGGTCGTCGAGCGCATCGAGGACTGCCTGCCGTTCTGGACCAAGCTCGGGTTCGAGAAGAAGATCGAGGCTCCCGAGGGCGACCGCCTCGGCTTCGTCATCCTCGTCCGCGACCACGTCGAGCTCATGCTGCAGAGCCGCGCGTCGGTCGCCAAGGACGTGCCGCCGCTCGCCGACGCCGCGTATCGCAGCCTGCTGTACGTCGAGGTCGACGACCTCGCGCCGATCCGCGACGCGCTCGCCGGCGTCGAGCAGGTCGTGCCCGAGCGGACGACGTCCTACGGCGCGCGCGAGATCATCGTGCGCGATCCCGCGGGCAACGCCGTGTTCTTCGCGACCTACCAGCGCTGACGCCCAGCGTCTAGCGTTGACGCCCAGCGTCTAGCGTTGACGGTAGACGATGAAGCCGCGCGTCGGGTCGTACGGCGACACCGCCACCGTCACGCGATCGCCGAGCACGACGCGGATGCGGTGGCGGCGGACCTTGCCGGCGAGCTTGGCGAGGACCTCGTGGCCGTTGTCGAGCTTGACGCGAAAGTTACCGCCCTTCGCGATCAGCACGACCTCTCCGTCCAGGTGGACCAGCTCTTCCTTGCTCATTCGCTTCGCTCACTCGCAAACGCGCTTCGCGCGCAGCTATCGATCGCCTCTTTGGCGCGGCCCCTTAGGTAGCACCAACCGGGCGCGAGGAAAAGCGGTTTGCGATAGGTTTGAGTACCGTGGATCGGCAGCCCCCTCGCGCCACGAGCGACGAGATCGACCTCTACATCCGGACGTACTACTCGTTGCTCAGGTCGAGCGGCGACGTGCGGGTGCGCGCGTTCGAGGAGGCTCACCTGTTCTCGCGGTCGAGCCTGCACCTCGGGGCGGAAGACCCCGACCCCGATCTCGCGGCGTTCGCGTACAGCGCGGCGCGCCTGCCGGACTGCATGCCGCGGATCCGCCGCATCGTGCTCGGCCAGAGCGTCGCCCAGTTCTCGGCGGCCGGGCTGCCGATCGAGCGCTGGCAGGTCGTGCGCACGCGCGGCCGCCGGCGCCCGCTGCGCTGGGACGGCGGCGAGACGCTCGCGGCGTTCATCGCGTCGGCCTCCGACATCGACGATCTCGTGCCGATCGTCACCGCGTATCAGATCGAGTGGAACAAGCTCCACGACCGGCTCGCGATGGCGCACCTCAGCGAGGTCGCCGAGGACGCGGCGGTCGCCGCCGCGCTCGGCACCGACGAGGTCGGCGTGTCGAGGCTGCGCGGCGCGCTCGGCGCGACGAGCGACGCGACGCTGCGCGACATCGCCGCGCACGAGTGCGACCTGTTCGTGCGCCTGCTCGACGGCTCGTTCCGCGAGTACCAGCGCCAGGCGCAGAGGTGGTGGAGCGCGATCGCGCCGCACATCGCCCCCGGCCGTCCGGTCTACTTCGTGTCGTCGAACAGCCACTCGCTCGCGAACCTGCTCGGCGGCTACGCGCGCCAGCACGAGGCGGAGATCGTCGACTTCTTGCGCCGCCGGAACTTCGAGGAGCTCGCGCCACGCTACGAGGAGGCGGTCGCCAAGGGCGACATCGGCGGCGCGACGAACATCCTCTACTACTCGCTGCGCGCGTTCATCCACGAGCCGGGCGGGCAGGGCCGCATGGATGCGGTGCAGGCCGCCGACGGCGCGGGCGGCATCCGCTCGATGATGTCGCCGGGCAAGATCGACGTCGACGCGCAGGTGATCGAGCTCGCGTCGGTGCGCGCCGACCACCTCGATCCGCGCGTGCGCGTGCCGGGGATCGAGAAGCTCGCGAGGAGCCCGGCGCTGATCATCAACATCGATTACCCGCTCGGCATGGCGGCGTACCACCACCTGTCGGCGGTCTCGCTCGGCGTCGACGAGCTGCGCGGCATCTACATCATGGGCAAGGCGGCGACGCTCAACGGCCGCGTCGGCGACGTCATGATCTCGAAGGTGATCCACGACGAGCACTCGACGAACACCTACATGATCAACAACGCGCTGCGCGCGGGCGACGTCCAGCCGTACATGAAGCACGGCACGGTGCTCGACAACCAGAAGGCGCTCACCGTGCGCTCGGCGTTCCTGCAGAACCGCGACTACATGGACGTGTTCTATCGCGAGGGCTACACGGTGATGGAGATGGAGGCGGGGCCGTACCTGTCGGCGTCGTACGAGATCGCCGAGCCGAGGCGCCACCCCAAGGACGAGATCGTGTCGCTGATCGATCTGAAGGGCCAGTTCGAGCTCGGCGTCATCCACTACGCGTCGGACACGCCGTACTCGCGCCGGCAATCGCTGCTGTCGAAGAGCCTGTCGTACTTCGGCAGGGAGTCCACCTACGGCTGCGCGATCGCGATCGCGCGGCGGATCTTCGCGAACGAGCTCGCGCGGCTGTGACGGAAGAGGTCGACACCGTCGTGATCGGCGCCGGGATGTCGGGGCTCGGCTTCGCGAGCTGGTGGCACGAGCGGCGGCCCGACGCGCGCGTCGTCGTGCTCGAGGCCGAAGCCGAGCCCGGCGGCTACTGCCGCACGGTGAAGCAGGCCGGGTTCGTGTGGGACTACTCCGGGCACTTCTTCCACTTCAAGCACCCCGAGATCGAGGCGTGGCTGCGCGCGCGGATGCCCGGCCAGGACGTCCGGACGGTCGAGCGGGTCGCGAAGATCCGCTACAAGGGCCGCGACATCGACTTTCCGTTCCAGACGCACATCCACCAGCTGCCGCTCGACGACTTCCTCGAGTGTCTCGTCGCGCTGTTCTTCCGGCCCAAGGACGACGCGCCGCCTCACTCGTTCGGCGAGATGCTCTATCGCCGCCTCGGTGCGGGCATCACCGACAAGTTCCTCCGCCCGTACAACGAGAAGCTCTACGCCACGAACCTCGACACGCTCGACGTCGACGCGATGGGCCGCTTCTTTCCGCATGCCGACCTCCACGACATCATCGGCAACATGCG